>CAYUVZ010000096.1:0-3739 GCA_964448265.1 uncultured Candidatus Peribacteria bacterium
TATCCGCCCCTACAATTAATATATCTAATAGAGTCGATATATGCGGACATTTGACAACCTTTTGACCAATTATTAATTCAGCGTGATAGAAATATTATTTGCGAAATTGGTCCGAGCGGAATCAATAATTTCTATAATAAAGGTCCTGCCATCAGAAAGTGGGATGGCAATCAGATTGCTTGCGATATTTGTGACAGCAGTCTTGCTTTTGCATTCAAAAACTTTCACTGCGGGATTGGTCTCTACAAATGCATCATTGGCATAATCTACGACATTCATCTGACTAGAACAGCGTAATCCTGCAATGCCCAAATCCTCATCTACCGCTACTGCACTGTAGGAAATCTTGCTTGAAGGGAAGGTAATCGTATGTCCTCTGGATGAGGTGAAGGATAATGTTTTTTCTAAATTGATGGGGAATTGCTGTCCGGAAGGAATTGGCTTAGCTGATGAGGTCTGAGGATTTGTTCAGACAATATCTGAGGATGACGCTGTAGTAGCTACTGTGAAGCTTAATTTTTGTCATAAGGCAGGATTGGAAGGATCAAGGTAAATTTTACATGTAGCCGAACCGTTTGTGACATCACCACGAAGCGTCAAGACAAGTCCGTTCGTATCGATATTCAGTGTATTTGTTTTGACCGTGGTTATCGTATCAGTCCCATCCGTACACAGGCTCGCAATGCCAGGCAGTAAGGTATCTTGGACATACTGGGTATTTGGAAATAATAAAGCATTCGCCACATCAGAGACTTCGTTGTCGGGGATGTCGTTGATAAAATATCCGAACAGATTTCCATTGGTCATAAACCGTGAATTCACATCAGATGATTTGTAAAATTTATCACCATGTGAAGTGGTAAACGTCTTGGAAGGATCAGTAGAAAATGTCTTTTGTAATGCTGAACAATTTGTATTGGAGCTTGAAGTAGAACATTTGAAATAAGCGATGGTAATTGATTGGCTCGTGAGAGCATTTTGGAGTTTGAGTTCTCATCCCACTCATTGATTTTCTAGAGCATATTTTTGGAGTGCTGATAATGAAAGATAGATCCCTGCATCAGGAAGATACAAACCATTATTCATCCCCGAAAGATCTGCGAGAGCTCAGGTTGCAACTACTGTATTTCACGTCATAAAAGAAACCTCTATGATATACATATCTGCCTGTTGTCTTTCTACGATACCGTCTAAGGAAACAATCCCTGTAAACTGATTTAGATTGATCGTTTTACTTTTGATCCCAACGATACCATATTGAGTAGTCTGTATGGTGTGCGTATACGTCATCAAATCTCCATTTGCAAAAAATTCTCCAGAGAGACTTATGGACTGGCCTATCTCCATGCCACTAAGCATCGATGAAGACGATGGAGCGAATAAGGAGATAATAGCGGTGAAATTTCTCCCCACGACAAACAGGACGACGAAGATACATATAATGATGAAAAAAATCTTTCGTGAAGACATTGGTTTTTTGTTTGTTGCTTGTCAGAATTGATAATGAGGTTCTGTGGCAGGTTTTTGGAAGCTAGGAACACTTTCATGAGAAAAGTTCATTGCTGAGGATTAGAAAATTAAAAGATTGGTAAGCAAAAGTGTAAGTAATTTAGACTTCTTTTCAACCTGAGATGATATGCTATTTATTCTCCTGAAATTTCTTTAATCTGGTCCCTGATGACCGCGGCTTTCTCAAATTCCCGTGTTTTGATGGCTTCATCGAGTTGGACTTTTAAATCTTTGAGGATGATCTCCTTCTCTACCTTTGTCATCCTCTTTAATCTCTGAAATTTGCCTTTGGTCATGCTGTCGAATTTTTGGAAAAGTACTTCATCGGTTTTGACGGTTTCTAAATCTTTTACATTGGATGTCGCTCCAGAAGGGGTGATATGATGTTTTTTATTGTACATATCCTGAATGCGACGGCGACGGTAGGTTTCTCGGAGTGCTTTGACCATAGACTCAGTGAAGTTGTCTGCATACAAAACCACTTCGCCTTTGGGATTTCTGGACGCACGTCAGATGATCTGAATAAGTGAAGTTGTAGAACGCAGAAATCCCTCCCTGTCCGCGTCTAAGATCGCTAATAAGGTGACTTCTGGCAGGTCTATCCCCTCTCTCAAGAGATTTACTCCTACGATAATATCTATCTGGCCTGTTTTCAATTTTTTGATAATCTCCCAGCGGTCCATGGTAGCGATTTCGCTATGGAGGTAAAATGCTTTGTATCCTTTGGCGACTAAGGCGTTAGTGACCTCTTCAGAAGATTTTTTGGTCAAGGTCAAAATCAGGATTTTTCATCCTTGTGCGATATGTTCGTCAATCTTCGCAAGCAAATGATCCAAAAATCAAGATCAGATTTTTTTGGCGACTTTGGAAACTTTGCTTTCGACTTGCAGGAAATCTGTGAGATTAGGATAGGTCATATAAATGGTAAGTGTTAAATGCTAAGTGTTTTTAACTGTTGTATATTTCTGAATCATTTTTACAAGAAAAGTTATTTCGCTGATTTCTCCCGTGCGGTTAATTGCTTCGAGATGGATTCTATCCCTTGGTTGATTTGGACAAATTGTGGGAGCGTAAACTGATGTAAATCGTTTGAAAGTCTAATTAACAATCTGCTTGTTTCCACATTTGCCCTTGCTTTCTGAATATCCATCAGTTTTGATTGATTGCAGTTTGCTTTGAAAATATTACCTATCATATCGATAATTTCTTCATGAATTCTGTTTCACAAAGTATATTTGTATTTTTTGGAAAATGAATTGATGATGTCAGAGATGCGTAATAGGAGATCGTATGAGGTTTTGTATACAGGTAAATTATCGTAAGTTGCCATTGTAATATCATTGCGGATAAAGCTTCTTGACCTCTGATGATTTCAGTTTTCTGGTATAGGGAGATATTTTTTTGAAATAGTGTACTGGCTTGAAGATGTTTCGGATAAAATTATTGCATTTGGAAAAGAGTCTTCTCGCTATATGATAACTTTTGTGATGAGCCAAAAGTCATAAATAGGAATTGATCACCGACTGTATTTTTTCTTTGTCTGTCATCGTATTTATCTGCTGAATCTTTTTGTAAAATTTACCTACTGTTCTTTTGTGAATGTAGCTACGATATGGCTTGATATATGTTCAGAGGAACAACACTCCTTTTTTCACTTCTTGCAGATAGATTTTTTTTGGATGCAATGTGAGATGTAACTTTTCTGAAAGATGTGTTTTTATCTCAGGGATTGTTTTTAGCAATATTTCTTTGCTTGGATGAATCAAAATAAAATCATCCACATATCTTCCATAATATCTAAATCATAAATCGTGTACAATATATTTGTCCAAGCCATCTAGATAAATATTTGCGAATAATTGGCTTGTTAAATTTCATATTGCGAGACCGATATTGAAAGATGAACAAAAAAGGCTTTTATCTTCTGGTAATCAGACCCAATCTTCCTTTGAGCCTTTGATAATACAATTTTTTGTTGAATCATGAAAGATAGTTTGATGCAGAAGATGGATTAAAAAATCAAAATCCACATTTAGTTTACTTTCATGTCTAGTAAGAAATGCTTTTATTCTCTCAAAAAGGATCTGCTTATCTATATTCATAAAAAATCATTTGATATCCATTTTTAGAATATAAGCTTCTTTTTTGTAGTTTTCTGAACACGATTTGATGAAATGTTGGATTCTTTTGACCCCAAAATGAGTTCATTTTCATAGCCTGCAACTATGAC
>CAYUVZ010000097.1:0-3685 GCA_964448265.1 uncultured Candidatus Peribacteria bacterium
GTATACAATACGAGAACATGAGTAATCACTTGAATATCTGATGACGATTAGGATATACTAAACACAGATTCCAATATGCGTTTAGTATATTCTTTTCATTGATTCAAAGAGGAAGAAAAGTATTATTTCTCTTATCTTTTAATATTCTAATCTTTTTAGTCTTTTAATTGTTTTCATGATTCAAAGAAAAAAAACTCTAGAAGTAGACGTCTGATGAATCAAAATCTGATGAAATAATCCGATCGTCATCCAATCCATGACCAATACCATCACCTCGGATATCTCTGCTACCGTGGCACAGATCAAAGAGTTGGCTGATGCGGGAAGTGAATTAGTCCGTATTACCGTAGATACAGAGGCCTCAGCGCAAGCCGTGCCAGAGATTGTCAATCAGCTCAAAGCTATGGGGATTACGACACCTATTATAGGAGACTTCCACTTCAACGGACATATCCTATTAGACAAATATCCTGACATGGCACAAGCACTTGCTAAATATAGAATCAATCCCGGAAATGTAGGAACAGGAGATAAACATGACGACAATTTCCAGAAATTTATCAGCTTTGCGGTGAAATATGACAAGCCGATTAGGATAGGTATCAACTGAGGTTCATTGGACAAAGAGCTCTTGCAATACAATATGGAGCAAAATAGCAAACTCCCTACACCTACATCAGACAAAGAAGTCTTTATAGATAGCATGGTTCAGTCATGCATATTATCAATTCAAAAAGCTCAAGAATTCGGATTAGCAAAAAATAAGATCATTCTCTCCGTGAAAATATCTGACGTCCAGGATGTCATCCTCGCCTCAGAAAAATTAAGCGCACAGACAGATTGCCCCCTCCATTTATGATTGACCGAAGCAGGATGATCGACGAAATGACTTGTCGCCAGCTCAGCGGCACTAGGCATTTTATTACAGGAAGGAATAGGAGATACCATTAGATATTCACTGACCCCTGAACCAGGGCAACCCAGATCATTGGAAGTACAGGCGTGTAAATTTATCCTGCAATCATTGGGATTTCGTGATTTTCAACCCCTTGTCACTTCTTGTCCATGATGTGGCAGGACATCATCCGATAGATTTCAGATATTAGCGAAACAAGTTACTGATGAGATTGAAACGAGACTCCCTGTATGGAAAAAAAACTATCCTGGCTGTGAAAAAACGAAGATCGCTGTCATGGGATGTGTGGTCAACGGTGTCTGAGAGGCATCCCATGCCGATGTCGGCATATTTTTCCCAGGCAATATGGAAAACCCACAAGTCCCCGTCTATGTGAGAGGCAAAATGTACAAAATTCTGGAAAATAATAAGGTATTTGAACAATTTATGGATATCATAGAAGCATACTTCCAAGGCAAGATTTAAATGAATATTTTTAAAATACATGAGAACCGTTTATTATCTCCAACCCTCGAGTTTTTGTTTTGGAGTAGAAAAATCCATATCCTGACTCCTGGCTATCATACAAAAACATCCCTGAGAGGATATCTATTGCATCCACGCACTCGTGCATAATCCCAAAGTAATCGCTACCTTCGAACAGAAAGGCGTTCATTTTGTAGAATCTCTAGATGATATCTCAAACCATCATGCCATCGTCGTATTCTCCGCACACGGAACAGATAGAAACATCATCCAGCAGGCCGAAAAAAAATTTACATCAGTATATAATTTAGAATGCCCGTTCGTAAGTAGGATATACACCGAAGCAGATCAGTTTATCAAAAAATGAATCACTACTTTTTTTTACATCGGCAAAGGGAATCATCAGGAAGGGAAAAATGTCATTGCATATATCACCTCTCAATGAGGCCAAGTGCACGTATTTCAGGATGAGCAATCTATTCCGCAAATTTCTGCAAGTCAAATAGCTGTATTATCTCAAACCACACTTAATTTCTCTGATGTGCAAAAAATATTACAGCTCATCAAAAAAAAATATCCTCAAGCACATTTGCCTATCAGCTCAGATGTCTGTACGGCCACCTATGAAAGACAGACGGTGATTAGACAACATGCCGATCTCTTTGAAACCCTAATTGTAATCTGAGGGAAAGAGAGTAACAATACCAAAGAATTATATGAAATCTGATTGCAATGTCACAAACAGACACTGTACTGAGAATCGCTTGCCGACATCGTTCAATATCCTGAAAACGAAATATTCGCTCATGAAAAAATCGCCGTAACGGGTTGAGCCTCTACTCCCAAAGAAGATATTCAAGCGGTTATCGATTTTTTCGTAAAGAACGGATACCAGAAAGAGACGCTACTCTTGAAAAAATAGCAGTAAAATATCTTAGAACATATTGAATCTTCGCTATGAATCCATATACATCAAAGCGTAAATTTACCTATTGGTCACTACAGATGATAGAAGGAGAATTATTAGGAGATCAACCCTTAGGTCAGAAATTGATTAAAAAATGATTCTGGCTGTATTTTTTTATGTTTTTGACAGCCCCCGTAGGATATTTGATTAAGGCTATAGTATCCAATAAACTTGGCATAGCTGATGTCGGACTTTTTTATAGTGTATTTGGATTTATAGGGCTGATAAGCATCTACAACGACCTATGACTGACCGAAGCCTTACAATATTTTTTGCCTAAATATCGGATAGAAAAAAAATACAATCATTACAAAACCGTTTTGTATCTTACTATCATTGTACAGATACTGTGTGGAGTCATCATTGCATGATTGATCTATCGAGGAGCTGATTGGTTAGCTCTTCACCATTTTCATTCTCCTGAAGCAGCCCATATGCTCAGAATCTTTTGTCGATATTTCATCGGGATCAACTTTTTAAGTGTATTCAATTCTATCTATATAGCTTTCCAGGACACTATCGCATGTAATCTTACAGATTTCTCCAGAGTATATAGCACATTAGCATTTACCATAATTTTTTGGTTAACGAGTTCGCTAACCCCTATATCATTTAGTATGACACGAATTGTAGGTATGGGTGTTGGTATCATTATATCCAGCATTATTTTTTTGAAAAAATATTCCAAGACACTAAGACTAGGAAAAATAGATATAAAAAGAGATCTCATCAAGACACAGCTCACCTACGCATTTTGGGTGTTCTTGTGAGCCAATGCTGCGACATTGTTTGGACAAGTTGATCAACAACTGGTAATTAATTTTCTAGGTCCAATACAAGCCTGATATTATACGAACTTTTGGTCATTAGTAGGATTGTATGGTGTCGTAACCTCGCCGATAATAGCATTTATGTTCCCAATAGTAACTGAGCTTATTACAAAAAAAGAACATCAAAAATTAAAACTCTTACAGAATATGTTATACAAATACTTCTCAGTATTTGCCTTAACCATTGGGGGATTGTTTTTCGCTTTCTGACCAGAGATAGTGACGATACTTTTTGGTGTAAAATTCGCATATTCATGAACCCTGCTTATGTATATTGCCCCTTTTTTGATTCTCAATGTGCTTATTGGTATTAACTATAGCATCCTTGCAGGACTAGGCAAAGTAAGAGCAAGGGTCAAAGCGCTAGGCATAGCATTAGCAGTCAATATAGTATTAAACGTTATTTTGATCCTCTATGCATGAATGGGCCTTGTGTGAGCTGTGATTGCACTTATCGCTGGATGGATAGTTTTACGACGAATCAGCATGAAAATTGTACATAAACAC
>CAYUVZ010000098.1:0-3562 GCA_964448265.1 uncultured Candidatus Peribacteria bacterium
TTTGTTTGTCGTCTGAAAGTTCTAGTATAGAAATGATATTCGTCTTGGTCAACTCCTCTACTTGTTTGGTTATGGACAATAATTGTGATTCATACTCTGTTCATTGAATATTTTCTCCAGCGATCATTAAATGAATCTGAATAATATCAAAACTGATCTGGTTTATCAGATTGACTGGTGATGCAGATGCTATCGTGGTTGTTTTGTCTTCATAGATAACTCCTCACAATCCTGGGGTTTGCGCGTGAGAAATATTTCATAAGGTCATGAGTGTCATGAAGCTCAACAGTGCTATAATCTTTTTCATGAGAGAGATGAGTGAGGTAAAATTATTTAATTACATTGACTAAATCAGCCATAGGAAGGAATATAGATGCCACAAGCAGACCGATGATGACTGCGATAAACGCCATCAATATTGGTTCGATCAATGCCATCAAAATATCTATTTTATTTTGTAATGCATCACGGTAAAAATTTGACATCTTGTTCAAGACTTCAGCGATATTTCCTGTATCTTCTCCTACATGGATAATCTGCACCAGGATAGGATCAAATAGCGATGATCATTCCATAGATTCCGCGAAGGTAAATCAGGCTTGTAAATTTTTTCTAATTTCCAAAGTCTTTTTGGTGTAGAAGAAATTCACGAAAATATTTGCCATCAATTTGAGTGAAATCACGGGGCTAACTCCTGCACTATATAATTGTGATAAGAGTTTAGAAAATCTGTACATGTAATATGTTTTGACCACTCATGAAACGGTTGGAATCGTGATCATAAGTTTGTCGATGAAAACTTTGAATGCTAAGGTATATTTATATAGAAATCTATAGAGGGCGATTCATCCAAAAATCGCTATGATAATGAGGTATCGTGTTTTTTGGAAAAAGGCTGATGCTCCGAGCATAAATTTTGTAATGTCGGGCAGACTTTCTTGGCTTGGAAACATACTTACGATACTCGGGATGACATATATTAGCAATATTACGATAGCTGCGAAGGCAAAGACAATCAAAACAATGGGGTATGATAATGCTTTCTTGATTTTTTGGTTGATCCTCTGAGAACTTTCCAATTCGTTGGCGATCTCTTCTAAAATCTCTGGCATATTTCACATCGTCTCAGCTGATTTGATCAGTGCGATTTCTTCTTGATGAAAGAAATATTCGTGGCTACTAATCGCTTGAGAAAAGGTATTTCATTGTGTGAGCTGGTCTATTAAATCTTGGATAATGATGATTAGTCATTTATTACTTTCGGATTTTTGAATGGAATTTAATGCTTCTCTGAGTCCTAATCCTGATCTTTGTGCTAATGCTAATAATCTGAAAAAATTCGTCTTTTGTGCTAACTGGGGAGCAAAGAACTTCTTGATGATAAACTTTTCAAAGCTTCATAATCTGCTGATATCCTTGATTTCCATGACTGTAGTGAATGTAAAATTTAGAATTTAGATTGTCGAGTTTAGAATGTAGAATTATGTCACTCTGACCCCGACGAATTTCGGGGGAAGAGTATAACTGTTATAAGTAATTGAGTTATATCCTTCACTGAAACGTTCAGGATGACAAGTCTAAGATTGCTTTGTTTCGCTTGCAATGACAGTCGGTTCATTTGTGACGGTACCAGTTTCAGCTTTGGTGTCGAATTTAACTTTTACATATCTGTAGACTTCCTCTAGCGTTGTTACTCCCTTGATGATTTTGAATACACCATCTCTTTCCAAGTTGATCATCCCTTTCTCCAGGGCAGCATTTTCTACTTCAAATGCTGATTTCCCAGCCAAGAGCATATTTTTTAGATCGTCGGTGTAGTCCATCATTTCAAAAAGTCAGATTCTTCATTTGTATCCTGTACCGTTACATATTGGACATTTTTCTTGGGTTGTAGGATCTTTTCCTGTGCCGACATAGACCAATCCATTGTTGATGAAATCATCTCGTTGCTGTTGGGTGATTCCTCTACTGATGATTTCTTTTTTCAATGCTTGCTTGTCAAACTTTTTAAAGTTTTCTTTGGCATAGATATATTGAGGATTGTCTTTCATCGGAGTTTGAACCTTACAATGATCACATACTCTTCTTGCTAATCTTTCTGCCATGACGAGATTAAATGTTCCCGCTAGCATGTAAGGTTTAGCACCTAAATTGTATACTCTGGTAATAGTTTCTGCTGATGAATTGGTATGCACGGTAGAGAAGACGAGATGTCAGGTCATCGCAGATTCCATCGCCATATCCAATGTCTCCTGATCACGCACCTCTCAGACCATCATAATATCAGGATCTTGTCTCAATCCTCATCTCAGTCCACTTGCAAAAGTGAATCAGATGTCTGCCCTGATTTGCGCTTGGTTTAATCCTGGCATTTTATTTTCCACCGGATCTTCGTAGGTGATGATATTTACTTTGGTATTGTTTACGTAGTCTAGGCAGGCATATAGTGTTGTGGTTTTACCTGACCCTGTAGGACCAGTCATGAGGATAATCCCATTTGGATATGCGAGATGTCTAAAGATAATACTTTTGTTGTTCCCTTCGATACCCAATTCTTCTAGAGGAGGGATTTTTTTGGATTTATCGACAATACGCATTACCAGGCATTCTCACCATACACTTGGAAAAGTATTTGCACGGAGATCTATCTCTTTGTTTGTCAGTGTTACACTAGAAACTCTGGCATCCTGAGGTATTCTTTTCTCGTCAGGTCTCATTTGTCCAGATTCAATCTTAAACTTGGAAATGATACTTTCATGGAGATTCTTTGGATATTGAACTAATTCTTGTAAAATCCCATCGATTCTGATTCTGATTCTACAGTAATTTTCCAAGGGCTCAATATGGATATCTGATGCTCCCCATTCTACAGCGATCGTCAAAAGATTATCAAAAATCTTAATCACATCTGATTGTAAAATTGCATCGTCCAGTTTTTGTTTGTAATCAATTTCGACCATTTTATGAATGTATAATTTAAAATTTTGATATGCTTAATTATACCCGAAAAGGGCAAAAAATGCAAATTCTGTGAGGGCAGGCTATAAAGTTTTAAGAAACCTGTTTTGGCTTGAAAAAGTGAAAATATATGCTATAACATGCTTGTGCTGTTTTTTATGTTCTCAAAAATCAAAATGAATACTGGTTCTGGACTAATAATACTGTGAATTGTGGTCTGAGTGGTGATTTGATATTTGATTGCTAAAGTGTATTTTTTCATCAAAATCAGAGGGCAGAGAAAACAGGCTGTAAATCAGTCCCGTTCAGTGGTTTTGGGTCATGTTAATGAGAAAATAGCTCCTCTTTTGCCTAATTTCCCTTATCATTACAAAGATTTGATGTTTCTGGGGAAATGAGTAGATTATATGGTGTTTGACTGACTTTCTGCTGGAAATCTGAAAAAAATCGTGTTTTTGGAGATCAAAAGCTGAACTTCTACCTTGAATAGAAATGAGCAAATGATAAAAAAGGCAATAGAAGCTGGGCATGTAGTGTATCAGACGTGGAGAAACTAGATTGACTGGTTTGCGGATACAAACCCACCCCAACCCCCCTGTTAATC
>CAYUVZ010000099.1:0-3444 GCA_964448265.1 uncultured Candidatus Peribacteria bacterium
CCGCAACCTCTTCCTTGGCAAGGAAATGTTCTAGCCAATTGAACTACGCCTGCATGTTTTTAAATGTTGGATGATCTATCCAATGTTGAATATGACCGTCCCTTTTAATCATTTTTTCAAGTTTTTGAGCCTCTTCCTTAGTCTCTTTTTCAAAATATCACAACAGAGTTTTTGCTCATAATACCTTTGTAGTAATAGTATCTCACCTTTTATGTTCAGCTAATCTTCTTTTTAAATCATTAGTATAACCAATATAGTGTCTATTGATTCACTTTAATATATATACAAAATACATTTTTTATCTATATATTTTATATAAAATTTCAAAGATGTGACGGGACCTCGCCACGGAGGACTCCGTGGTCCAACCCGTAACCTCTTCCTTGGCAAGGAAATGTTCTAGCCAATTGAACTACACCCGCATAATAAACTAATTAGTACAAGCGACCCCGGCCCGTCGGGGCAACCTCTTCCTTGGCAAGGAAATGTTCTAGCTTTTTATCCTCCTCTGGAGGGCAATTGAACTACGCCTGCATGTCTACTAAATATGTCATCCTGAGCCCGCCACGGCGGGCGAAGGATATAACTTAAATTAGCTGATTTAGTTATACTCTTCCCCCGAGAAGTCGTGGTCAGAGTGACACTATTTTTTTCTAAATTTCCTCTTATTTCTAAATTTATTTTATTTTTTTAAATTATCTTTATTTCTAAATTCTAAATTATAAATTCCAATTACACTTCTATAACTTGCTGTTTTTTAGATTCTTTTTTCTTTTTCACTTTGTCAGTGATCAAGACATTAGTCCAAGCTAATAGTGTCAACACTACCCCCAAAAGTTTAAATAAATCCCCGATATAGACACGAGCAGTCACATCATTTACCAATGTCGTATCTCCGATGATAATCAACGCTATTCACATCACAAACAAGGTAGTCTTGGTCATCTTGAAATATACTGGACGCAAAGAAAAAAACAAAAAGATAAAGAAGCAAATCAATCCCAAAAGCAAATAATACGAAGTATTGTATTCCACAAAGGCTGAATTTACTATCACAGTCCCCTGAGAAAACAAATAAATCAAATACCCTATAACCACGCCAAAAACCACGCCTATACTAATTCTTTTAATCAAATCTTTCATGCTCTTCCAAAAGAATATAAAACATCGAACCTTGGTATAACTATCTATTTTTATTTTTCAATCGATTTTTTCTTAAGCCCCTGTTTATTTGTTAATTTATTTTATATAAAAATATTAAAAAAAAGTAACAGAAGTAATAAAGAAACTTTCTCAACAAAATGTGAAAACCATCAAGTAGACAGATACTGACAACAAACTCCAAAAAAGTTTTCAACATCCACAATGTTAGAATGTTAAAAGTCCCCTCCCTCATCCGCAAAACTATTTATAATCTGACTTTTTCAAAAAAACAACTTGTCGATATGTAAAACTACCTACCTACAAAGTTGTGAATATTTTTTCCAAAGATGGTGTATCAGATAATTGTTAAAAACTTTACCTTATAATAAATTTACAATAACTCTAACTATTGCATAAGAAAATATTGCTATCAAAATACCGATCAAAGCTCACAAAAGTAACTTATTTGCTTCTTTCATTTTTGCAGGATCTCATTGAGCAGTCATGAGTTTTATTCATCAAAATATTAACACTCACATACAGATAGCTCCTATACTAAATCGTAAATATTTATTAATAATCTGGATAGTATCAAAAAACGTGGACTCATCTCATTGTATCTGTGTTGGCCCGGTCACCATGACATCTGCTTGCCCCTGATCTGAAGGTACTTCCACAGTGATAGCATAAATATTCCCTACACTCAGAGAGAGAAATACAAATGATGAAAGGACTAATAGTGTATTCTTGAGATTTCTAGTAAACATCAAATATCCAGAAAAAATAAAATATACATTTAATTGAATGAGGGAGATGTTCTATGTTCATTTACAGTAGTTCATGTTGTTGAAGTACTTTGTGTCGTATTCAATTTATCAGTAGATAGCGAGCTTACAGTCAACGAACTTATCAAAGTTATAATTCCCAAACTCATCAAAGCAACCAAAATCCCACCGACAATCAGCATTATATTTTTTTTAGCATCTTTCACTTCAGCTCATTTTGCAGATTCTATAATTCGCATGATACCATTGAAAATTACCATCGTGATAGCCAGGACCATAGTTATTCTAAGCAAAAATTTAGCGATTCTGACGATCAAAGGAGCCTGAGTAGTCAAGACAGGAGCCTTCCAATCTCATCACAAGACATTCTGACAAAAATTTTCTTTTTCGGAATCTGAGCTGACAGAGACATTTACATCTCCGGCTTGTTTTTGTAAATCAGCAGTAGTTACTTTTTCTCCATTTACAAAACATCAGACACCCAAACTATCTTGGACACCCACTCATTCTCTCAGGATTTCATTTCCTACGGCGTTTTTTGTATTTCCTAGATTGATAATCGTATCATTCTGTTTAGCAGGTGCAAAAGCCTGTTCCAAAAGATCTTGAGCAGCATAGGTTTTGTATACAAGACCTAATATTCCACTCACAATCAGCAAAAAAACCAAAAGTAATCCTTTGTTGATGATATGAATTTTGGAATATTTTTCTGTATGTTTTGACATGAGGATTATATTTGAGTAAGTAAATTATCAGCCTGTTCTTGTTCTTTTTGATTATTCACATTTTCTTTTTGTCTAATTTCATCCATTTTCTTTGCATATCCCATATCTTCCCATTTCTGAGAATACTTCGTTTTGAGATCATCTTTTTTCTGATCATATTTTTTTTCTATTTCATCCAATTTTTGTTTTTCTCTAGTTAAAATATCCAAAAGTTTATCTATTTGTTCCTTATTCATCAGAGGCAAAAGATTAAACCAAGATTGTTTTTCCTCTTTGGTATCCATAGATTTGGAATTCAAAACCAAGATAATCAGCTCGGGCATTTCATCCAAAAATTTATCTGGAATAATAAATTCCTGAGCTTTGGCCCATAGGTCTTGAGGAAGTTTCTTTTGTATAAGTTCGGTGTTTGCCATAGTGTATTTTAATTGAATAAATATTTTACTATTTTAATTTTTAGTCAACAACTGTTCAGCCTTGGTTAATAATTGTTGTGCTTCTTTAGATTCTTTCAAGTGATATAAATCAGATTTTGATTCTATAACTGGTATTTTTTTCATATTTTTTCTCATCTTTTCTATTTCTTCCTTTGAAAGAGTTTGTTTGTATCCACCTCATCTATAGGCAGGTGCCATGTCTGTCATTATTTCAAAACAAAGAATAAAACTAACCCTGTCCATTGATCAATAACCACTCTACTTCTTTAGGATCCACAATCCCTTTATCTATCAATCTTTGTGCATATTTTTTCAAATTAATCATTCCGATAAGAGAAGAAGTCTCTATGATAT
>CAYUVZ010000100.1:0-3404 GCA_964448265.1 uncultured Candidatus Peribacteria bacterium
ATTTATAGGAGCAGGAACAATTAAATTTACGGTAACCAAAGATACAGATATAGCTTATACAGATACATTAGATATTACAGTTAATGACACACTAAGTACTGACGCCACTCTCACCACAGTAGCTAATGTGGCACCAAATCCAGCTCATATTGGAGGTGGAGATGGATCAAGTTCTAGTCCAATGCCTCCGATGCATGCACCGATCACTTGGGCAATAAGTGTTCCATTTTCACAAGACTCAATAGCTCGTTCAAATATTGCAGTAGCAGATGGTGCAACTTTTAATCTTTATACTAATGCAAATTTTATCGATGGTGAAATTACAGGCAATAAAGGAACTCTTTCTCTCACTCCAGGAGACGATACACTAGCTTATATTAAAGTCACGGCAGAAGCAGGAGGCTCTTTTGTCAAATATTATACATTGACAATTCATAGAGAGGTAGGAAGTTCTGACGCTACTTTACATTTTAGTACACCAGGGTTAGGAGGAGGATCTACCTTGGGAGGTTTTATTATGAAAGATAATAATCAAGGGAGTGGTAGTAGTGAAATAGATCCAAAGCTTGGAGGTGCGATGTTATCATATTCAAAATCGACAATAGCAGATTTTGTTCCTGTGACCGATCATGCCATTGTTCTTGCTTATGCTGATAAAGGAGCAGGAGGTGGAACTTATTTCCCGCCTTCGACTTATGATTTTTTGACTGATAATACCCTTTGGGTGAAAGTAATATCTGAAGATGGATTACATACGCTTTATTACAAAATAAGTGTACAGGTGCAACCATTAAGTTATAGTTCAGATTTATATAATGTACTAGGACGAGGACTTCAGTTTAATGGTCAACACACTGGATCGATCAATGATCCATATCTAAATTTTATTACTGTATCATATACCAAAGGTTTGGGAGGATTGACAGTCGGAGATATCACTGCAGGCTGGGCTGCAGATGTAAAAATTTTTTCTGATTCTAATTTTTCAGATCAAGTCGATACACTTTCATTACCAGTTGGAATGACTCCGGCTTTTATCAAAGTCACAGCGGAAGCTGGACTTCCTAATGTTTCATATTATGAAATAGTTATAATCAGATCAGAGGCGAGTGTTGATAATCATCTTCTTTTTGCTAGTGGTGGACCCGCAGTAATTCCTTCTGATTTAGCTAAAGTTAATTTATCGTTGAACCCATTAAATTCAGGAGATGGCAGTTTAGAAAATCCTGACATATTGTCAGACGTGGAGGTGCCATATGCCGACAGAAAAGCAGCTGGATTTTATCCATCGACAGATAATGGGACTGCCTTTGTTTTTGCTAATGATGGAAATTCAACACCAGTTGATGGAGATTTTACAGCAGTACAATATTCTAATCCAGTTTTGGATCCGTATTCTCTTGACGTGACTACTTACGATACTCTTTGGGTGAAAGTAATATCTGAAGATGGATTACATATTCGTTTTTATAAATTAAATGTAACTATAGCTGCACCAAGTACTGATAGTAGTTTGATTGGAATTAAAGGAATAACAGATTTAAACCCTGGATCTCAAAGTGGAGTTGATGCAGATAATGCTATCACTTGGTCAATAGATTTTCCATATATTGAGGATACTTTATATATTTTGTCTAATAATCCTAATACTGGTAGTTTGGATATTCAAGTAGCATCAAATCCTTTGAATGGAGTGCCACTTGCGACCTTCCAAGCTTACAGTGATTCTAGTTTTTCAACATTAGAGGGAGATAATGTCTCTTTAACAGCGGGAGTGCCTAAAACAATTTATATTAAAGTGACCGCTGAAGATGGTATACACACTACATATTATGCTGTGACTATTACCAGAGAAGTGGGGAGCACTGATGCTACAATTTCTGCAGGGACTTTAGCTGGAGTGACAATAAATGGAACTAGTTGGGCTGGTGGTAATTCTATTTCTAACAGTACACCCTTAACTGTTTCCATTCCTTATGGAAGTAGAAATGATGCAGTTTTATCTTTAACCAAAGGTAATGAAAAATCAAATATTTATTATGTTGTATCATCTTCGCAACCAGGATCAGGAGATTATATAAATAATTATGCTTCTATTTCGCCTTTAACTTTAAATAGTGGGGATATAATTTGGCTTAAAGTGCAAGCGGAAGATATGGGAACATCTCCCAAGTTTTATAAAATTACTGTAACAGTAAATAGTGCTAGTACTGATGCAGTTCTTTCTACTGTAGCAGGACAGACGATCACTCCTACAGGAGGAGATGGTACTAGTATCTATACTCCATTTATCTCTTCAGTAAATGCGCTATATACTCAGTATCTTTTACAGCTTGGAGATGTTGTGCCTCATAGTCAATTAGCGACACCTTTTTTATACGGTGATTCTAATTTTTCGAATACCGGTTCATTTAGTCTTTGGCCAGGGCAATCGACTACTGTTTATATTAAAATAGTAGCTGAAAGTGGAGCGGTAAAATATTACAGAGTATCAGTTACCGAAGGGGAAATACTTTCAACAGTTGCTAGTCAGTCAATTTCACAATTTTCTGGATGGGGAGGGTCATCTCAAAATCCCAAAACTGCTAGTATTAATGTAGCATATTCAAAATCAGGATTAAGCTTTGGAGATATTTATGTGCCGACTTCAGGTACGAGTTATCAAATTTATTCTGATTCCAATTTTACTCAAGCGATAGATCCTGGACAGCCTCTTCCTCTTTCACAAGGGACTTCTACTGTAGCTTATATTAAAGTAATAGATTCGAACCATATGCCAGTAGTGAGTTGGTATTATGCTATTACTATTAATAGAGCAGGTATGCTTACTTCAGTCGCTAATTATAATTTTTATATAAGTTCTGGTGCAGGGACGATAGAATCACCCTATGGGATGAGTGGTGGAGTTTCTGTTTTATATTCAAAAACCACTTTAATTGCGGACGATATTGTGGTGATTTCTGGAGCTACTGTCAATACATATTCTAATCCCGGTTTTTCAATTCCTTTAAGTTATCCTGTATCTCTTTCTGTAGGATCTGGTTATCAAATTTATATTGCAGTCAATGTAGGGCCTGAAACGAAATATTATACTGCCACTATTTACAGAAGCGCAGCAAGTAATGCTGCATATTTGTATGATGTAGCAAATCAATATGATTCTTATCCTGGATCACAAAGTGGAATAGATCCAAACAATGCTATCTCTTGGTCAGTCACTGTGCCATATTCTCAAGGCAATATTGCTTATGAAGATATTATAGTATCATCATATGCCAATGCTACTCTTTATTCGGATTTTGCTGATGGTGATTTTGTAGGAGAGTTAGGACCTAGTGATAATATTCCTCTTTCAACTAGTTGGGATACTCCTGTCTATATAACAATAGTTTCTGAATCTGGAA
>CAYUVZ010000101.1:0-3258 GCA_964448265.1 uncultured Candidatus Peribacteria bacterium
TACAACAAAAAAAAATGTTCGTTATCAAATTGAGGCGGATGATATCCGCCCCTACTACAGTTCAAAAATATCTGATTTTATCCTTGATGCATATGGTTACAAAAAATCATCCATCATTATAGAGCCATTTTCATAATCTATTCTGTTTGCGTAGTTCAATCATTCTGAAAATTTTACCTGTCAAAAAGTTTATCCACATCCTTTTTCTCTATCTTTACGAAAAATGGTCTGCCGTGTTGGCATACAAACATCCCTGGGATGGCAGTGAAACCTTCTTGTACGAGATGCTGCATTTCTTGATACGACAACCTCTCCCCTGCTTTGATTGAAATCTTGCATGCCTTGCTGGCGAAAATCTTATCTAGGAGATGGTCAAAGGAAATATGTTCCAAGGAAAGGATATGGGTAAATAACTTTTCAATATCCACTCTGTACAGGGTAAATATTTGTGGAACTGCATAGACAATGATTTTATTTTCAGATAAGAGTTCACAGTCAAATCAGAGTTCACGCAGTTGTTCTAATTTCTCTGCTAAGTCTGCCCTCCCCTGCACCTGGATTGCTAAGGGCTGAAGGAGCAATTCTGCCTGTAATCAGATTTTTTCTGAGATGTTTTTTTTCATTTTTTCAAAGGCGATTCTCTCAGCGAGAGCGTGTTGATCAATATAATAGATACTTTCCTCAGATTGCAAAATAATGTAAGAATTTCGAGCCTGACCGATGACTTTGTAGGTTCAGATTTCTTGATTTCGAAATTCTGGAGTTTCGTCGTGTTCAAAAGTATGAGGAGTCTGGACGATATTTTCTATGTCGTTTTTTCCAAAAAGATTGCTATTTGTTGGGAAAGACTCCGAATTGCCTATCACGGATTTTGCATTGAAAGATGAAAATGACGAAGTATCTCCTACTGAGGCAACCTTATGATCGTTGAATGTTTGCTGGACTGAGTGAAAAACGATGTCATACATTTTGCCGGGGTCGGCGAATTTGACTTCAAGTTTGCGGGGATGGACATTTACGTCTACCATGCCTGCTTTGCTGTGGATCATAAGGAGAGCGAAAGGATATTCTCCTGGAGTGATTTGTCTATGATAGGCATCCATGAGAGCCTTTTTGATGATTTTATCCTGAACTGGCCTAGTGTTTACATAGATTCTAATATTCTCCGCTGATCCAAAACGCAGTTGGCTATCTGATACATAACCTTGGAGGGTAATATTCTCATCTTGATAGCTGATGTCTTGCAAATTCGCCGACCAATCTTTCTTGAAAATATCCTGAATCCTCTGCCCTATGCCATCTGCTTTGGCGAGATCGAAGACTATTTTATCATTTTTTTTGAAGATGAAGTGTTTGTCGTAATGAAACAACGCTACATCCACGAAGTAATTGTAACAGTAAAAAAATTCAGTTTGTGATGATTTTAAATATTTTAATCTGACCGGAACATTGTAAAAGAGATCTTCTACGGAAACGATCGTTCCATGGTCAAATCCCACGGGTTGATGTCTAATTACGTGTTCGGAGCCGATTTTACTCAATTTAGTTCAGATTTCTGCGTATGCAGTTTTGGAGATAATGGAGGTTTTGCTTACTTCAGCAATGCTCGCCAACGCTTCTCCGCGGAAGCCGTAGCTTTGGAGATTGTAAATATCCTCCTCATTAGTTATCTTGGATGTTGCATATCTTTCAAACAGAAAATCCATATCGGAAAGCTCGATTCAGCCTCCATTGTCTTGGACGCTTACCATATTTTTTCCGCCATCATTGATGGTGACGATGATTTCATCCGCTCAGGCATCAAGGCTATTTTCCAAAAGCTCTTTGAGGATCGAGGCTGGTCTTTCGACAATCTCTCAGGCTTTAAGCCTATTGATCAGATATTCTGGGAGCTTGTGAATCGCCATGTAAAAGATTAATGAATAATTAAAAATGAATAATTAATAACTATGGAGCCTTGGAAATACCATGAACATTTTTTTCACATCACATATAGTAAATTCCTTTGAAAGCAATTCATTTTTTACCTTTTTGTCTTGAATTTTCAACCAAGAATAGCAAAAAGAGAACGAAATAGATTTATTTATTTGTATATCGGTTGTATGCCACGGATTCTAGCTTTACGAAGAAAATATCCCAATCGCGTCAAATATCTTTTGATGGTGTTGGATGTCATCGCAATGATTATCGCTATCAAAGTCTATGTAAACTATGTTTCTATAGAAACTGCCATAGAAGATGCGACTCAAGAACAGGTGTACAAGACCGATGAATTGGCATTCACGCAAAACTTTTTGATAAATTACGAAAAATCTCCGTACGCACAATATTTCCTAGAGCATGAAAATAATATGCTGATGAAAGGAGAATATATTATCAAATTTGAAGATATGTATGCCAAACAGCAGGCTAATTCATGAGTGCAAATACAGGATATCAATACTATGAGTAATTGACCTCTCGTCAATACTCCTCAGTGAGCATGGAAAAAATATCTAAATGAAAAGACGAAATAGCTTGAAGCGTCTATCCAAAAGTTTACACTCAGCAAAAGTATTTTAACTTTTAAACATAAACACATGAAAAAAATTATTCTACTGACTTTGCTTGTTTGAACGAGCTGTTTCATCTTCTCGGGATGTGATTCTGCAAATAAGATTGCGTTGTGAGATCAGGCATGTATTAGTTATACTTGAACTTTCTCTGATGGGACCGTGTTGGAGACAAATTTTCATCCTCGGCAAATGACAGGTGATCAGCCTGTAGGCGACATGCAATGAACATGTTTCACCGTGGGCTCACAGCAGATGATTACAGGCATAGAAAAATGAGTGATAGGGATGAGGATCGGTAAAAGCAAAACGATAAAAATCACTCCTGATAAATGATATGGAGCGCTTTATGATACTATGAAAGTACAGAAAATTTCTAAATTTATTTTTGATAAACTGAAGGTAGATGTCACCAATGGCGTGACTACCAAACTCTGAGATATCGAAGGTATCATCAAATGAACTGAGACTGATGGCAGTGGCAATCAGCTTGTTTTGTTTGATATCAATCCAAGACAGACATGGGATACACTTATTTATCATGTTAGGATTACAAATCTTGTGAAGAAATAGAGGTGCAAGGGTTTCAAAGGTGCAAAGGTTTGAAGGGGCACTTGTACCTTTATTTCCATTGCACCATTGCACCTTTCCACCCACATATTTTAGCTCATTAGTAAGTGTATGCAGTTATTCAAAAGGATATTAT
>CAYUVZ010000102.1:0-3176 GCA_964448265.1 uncultured Candidatus Peribacteria bacterium
TATCAGATGTCTTTTCCTAATTTTGCCACTGTGCGGATTTGGTTTCGATTCTACAAAGTTGTGTGTTGACATTTGCTAGTAAATCAGTATAAAATATGAACTAATTCTAATAAAAATAAAAAAATGAAAAAATTTGTAATTATCTTTGTAATGTTTGCTGTGTTACAAGGTAATGCGCAAATATTCTTAAAGTCCTCAACCCTTGTTGAGGCCTCGGTTATGACCGACAAAATATCTTTTGGTCAATTTGATCAGACGATAGCCTGGAAGGGATATAATCGTGAAGGTAGGGAAAAGACGGTATATGTCCTCCATTCCCTATATGCTCGTGCTTCGTTCGTTGGTGTCAGACTTTACGGCATCGATGTCGATCTCATGAGTGAGCGGTTCGACCGAAACGGAGCTAACCAGTTTCGTTACTGGAACAAGCTTCGGATGGGAATCGTTCTGGCTCTGGAAACAGATCCTGCCAATTCGTTTTCACTGAAAAGTGCGGTGGATGGCGAATGGTACTTCCTCTATACGCATTTGCCCCGAACGGCTAGGGGTGACGGTAGGAACAAATACCGTCAGGGTTCTGTTCAGGCTTTCTTCCTCATTACACCTAATATGCGGATGGATAGCTATTTCAAAGTGAAACCCATCGGATCTACCTGGATGAAATTTTATTATCGCCAAGAGTATCAGGTTCAACAATTAGGTTTTTGTGTTGAGGTTGAGACGAATCCGAAAGGATATGGTGATAGTAAACAGGCCAAGGATTTATACCGAGGACTTACCGTATTTGGTGGTCCCGAATTAAATTTAAAAAATAGTCAGATCTCATTTTGCTTTGGTGTAAGATGGGATATGAGAAACCACTAATAAAAAATATGTTCTGTTTTTCAGGATGTATTTTTTTGTTAATCTGGGAAATTCGCTTTTCTCTTGCAATATGTCAACCAATATCTATATATTATTTGCTTTTATGTTGTAATGACAAAAAATGGATAAAGTTCGTAAATGAATAATTGAAAATGGTAAGGGTATCTGACCTATTATTCTTCTCAATATTACACTTACAAACCAAGAATTGATAGACGAGTTAAAAACAAAATCTCCTGAGGATAGAGAGAAAATTTTTTCCAAATTTCAAAAGAAGGAAGAGGATGTTAGCTTAAAAGAAAAAAATAATCAATATGAATCATTGAGGCCTGACGGATTGGACGATGCTCCACAAATTACCAAAGATTATCGACAAAAACTGGAAGATAAAGGAAATGAAGGAGATGAAGAAGCCGTCAAGGAGATGAAGTTTTTCCAATGAAAGTTTGCATACAACAAAGATTGAACGGTAAAGCTTCTTAAATTCAAATGAGGAAAAACTTTCTGTGCTGATCTTACAGGTGACTGATCGTCAAAGACGTGGAGTGATGCGAATGCCTTGGCAGACTCTAAATGATATCACCTTCTTAGTGATTGGAATGGTGATTGAAATCAATGATATTCTCAAGGACAGAAGGAGAAAACGGACTGGTATACACTGGAAAAATATTTTGGTGACTATTCTCACACATGAGCTATTACTCATATGCTTGGATGTGCTCCGGGTTGGTATTGGACAGGTACACTGAATTCTTGACGTGCTCGACGTAGATTGCTGAGTGAAACTAGTTGTAATGGTTTCTTGAGCGACTGAGGAGAACTTGCTCATGTCTGTGGTTTCAAAAATGGTTTCTAGCATGCCTACGTCCTAGGTAGACTAAGCAACAAGTTCTCTTAATTTTTGTATATCAATTTCATCAGCTGAATCTACTATTAAATCTGCTTGGGAAAAATCTTGGTTTTTGGTATATGCGTTAGGTATTATAATACATTTCATCCCCGCAGCTTTCGCAGAAGTTAATCATATTGCAGAGTCTTCTATAGCGACACATTCTGACGGTAGTACGCCAAGTTTTTGAGCAGTCAAGAGATAAGAATCTGGTTCGGGTTTCCTTTTCTGTGTATCTTCGGCTGTGGTCAACGCAGTAAATAGGTTTTCCATATTCCCTTTTTTCAACAATCAGAGCGTATCTTTTAATTCTGAAGAAGTGTTGAGCGCCAAAATAACATCATCCTTGATTCTATTTCATAAATTTATAGCTTTTCATATAAATGGCACTTTATCGAGCAGATCATAATATCTTTTATAAATAATTCCCCAAAAATCATCATCAGAAAAAGTATATTTTGTATGGAAATACTCTAGGTGATCTTTTGGATGTCTGCCTATAATCTGTTGTTTATCTTCTTCATTTATTGTTATTCATAGTTCTTTAAATGTTTCCTCTGTAGCCCCAACATTGGCATATTCAGAGTCTATAAGCACTCCATCCCTATCGAATATAACTGCTTTTAGCATTTTCGTTTATTCGGAATCATTTAAAATATATCATTATGCTTTTAATTATATTCTTTTTTTCTAGAAAAACAAAAAAATAGATATATAATATGAGGATGTAGAATAGGAGATTATAAGATCTATTTGTTTCTGAGCACAGCAATGGAGTTGCAAACATGCCTACCGGAGGCAGAGTAAAAATTGGAAATCTATCTCCCCCAAGGAGCTACAAAAAAGTCAGAATCTTTTTTATCCTCTGGATTAATAGTAACTGCATAAATATTAGTTCGATGGTTTATTTTATCTTTATCAATTACATTATATCATTCTTTTTTTAATGTATCCAAAACATTTTTTAATTCCTTTTGAGTGACTCCAACTACTACTATTTCTCATTTCCTTGTGGAATTAATTATTCCATTTATATCTACCGGATTTGATATGAAGTTATGATAAAGTTGCTCTCAGCTATCTCCAGTAGTTTTTCTGACTTTATTGGACAAAGACAATAATGTCTCACTTGTTGCGGATGACATTTCGCCTGTTGTTCTAAAAACCTTTGGGGAGTCTTTAATCTCTCACTCAAGGACACTACCTACAACTTTTCTAAGTTGGTTTTCTGCTACACTTGTAAGTCCGTTATGGTCAGATTCTCAATTTGTCACATAAATAATTTTTTTAATTCACATAATTATATAGGTAATAGGATAAATTTCATTATTTAATGTATAGATATTTACTAATAAAAGTCAAGTATGCTTTATGTAGATTCTATTTCAAATCCGCACAGTGGAGTTTGATGACCTCTGTGGGA
>CAYUVZ010000103.1:0-2986 GCA_964448265.1 uncultured Candidatus Peribacteria bacterium
CCTTACTATTTCTAAAATAGTTTTGCGGACAGATTTTTATTTTTATTTACGCCGGTGATTATATCCGGGCAAAAAAAGAAAAAAATGGACAAAGTGAAGAAAAATTTTGTTATGAGGTTAGAAGTGTAATTTCAAAGAGGGGTAAAGCGAATAATTAGAGGAAAATCGAGGAAAAGTGAGGAAAATGAGGGGGGAAATGTCAATAAAAAAGATTGCCACGCTTCGCTTGCAATGACAGTAATCGAGTTATATCCTTCGCTCCGCTCAGGATGACAAAACCAACAGGATGATAAAGAAAAGATTGCTTCACTATGCTCGCAATGACGGAGGCGCAATGGCAGAACTCCTCGCAATGACAGTCTTTTTATTTCATATTGCAAAACTCAGAGCTTTGAGTATAAAAATTTCAACATCTTTTATCTTTTTTTGTTGTCAGCCATGGATATGACTCCTTACAAGCAACAAATGGACAAAACTGTACAATATTTACAATGAGAAATGAAGGCTTTGCAAATCGGTAGGGCTTCAGGATGATTAGTCGAAAATATCGAAGTAGCTGCATCGTATGGACCTATGAAAGTTTCTCAAATTGCCCATGTCACTATCATGGATGCTCAGACAATCAAGATCGAACCACGAGACAAAAATGAACTCAAAAATATAGAAAAATCTATCTATGACGCGAATATCGGTTTGGCTCCCAAAAATGAAGGTAGCTATGTCATGATCAAAATCCCTGCATTGACCCAGGAAAGAAGACTTGAAATTACCAAACAGGTCAAAGCTATGGGTGAAGAGATGAAATGACGTGTGAGAGTAATTAGACAAGATGCCATCAAGGCGAATAAAGCTATTTTCGATGCCAAAGAAATTGGTGAAGATGAAAGCAAGAGAAATGAAAAAGAAGTTGATACGTTGACGCATGCTACGAATGAAAGTATAGATGAAATAGTCAAAAGTAAATCTGAAGAAGTCATGAAAGTATAAAATTTTATTTATATAATAGTTTGTTTATGAATATTTTGTCGTTATTGGTTACGGAAATTTTGTATCGTCCGATATTTAATATCCTCGCTATTTTTCTCGCGATATTTGGAGGGAACCTTGGAATAGCAATCGTCCTGCTGACACTCACAGTCAGATTACTTATGATCAAACAAACTTTGGCAGGGAATGATATGCAAAAATGAATGTCTGCTTTGCAACCAAAATTAAATGAACTCCAAGAAAAACACAAAGATGATCCTAAAAAATTATCTGAGGAAACTATGAAAGTTTTTAAATCTGATGGAAAATGAGCGTTGAAATGATGTCTCATGATGTTGATCCAGATCCCTGTGTTTATTGCTTTGTATTATATGATTGGGCATATTTCTAAGGGGACCATCAATCCAGACCGATTGTATAGTTTCTTTCACAGCTTCTGAGCCCCATTTGCAATGGCTGATGCATTGAAGACATGAGCTATCACCACACATTTTCTCGGTATCGACTTATTAAGTACCAAAAATATTCCTTTGACGGTATTAGCAGGTATTTTGACATATATCCAGACATGGTTTACGACTTTGATCAAACCTGCCACTCCAAATGTAGGTGGACAGAAAGCTCCTGATATGGGCAAGATGATGGGATTTATGAATATTTTCCTTGTGTTTATGATCGCTTCGGTGGTCTATACCGTGAATTCATGAGTAGGTTTGTATTTAGTTACTACGACATTATTTAGCGTGATCCAATATGCGTTCCAATACAAAGCGATGCTGAGAGTTAAATGGTTAGAACGAACATCCAAATGAAAGTGAATCGTCATCAATAAATAATTTTATACTTTGAAATAAAAGATTCTGATCAAACACTTCCTGTTATTTTTGTTGTTGATTGTAATCCTTTCTTCGGCGTTACGATATGTTTTCAATCTCATATATATTTTATTCAGAAAGAAAAAAGAGGCATTGTATGTACCTTCATTTTCTCGTGATTTGCAATTAATCAAATCTCACGTCCATTTGATCCATTGAAAACGTATTGTCGATCTGTGATGTGGAGATGGTAAAGCGTTAAGATTTTTTAATCAGTATTTTGATTTACAAGGGGAGTGATATGATATAAATTTTCGAGCTATTCTATTTGGGAGAGTTCTTAACTTTTTGAAGTGATATCATATTCATTTGCATCGCGAGAATATGTATGGATGTGATTTGTCCAAGTATGACTATATCTATCTCTATCTTTTCCCTGAACAAATGGCAGATATGGAGGACTGGGTTTTCGGCGGATTAAAAAAGGATGCAGTCGTGATATCAAATACTTTTCGTTTTAGAAAAAGAGAACCATTTCAGGTGGTGAAGACTAATAAGGGAAAGGAGAGAATATTTTTGTATAAAAGGATTTTAGATGATTAATTCAGAGGATTCCAGATGATGATTCTCAGAATGAAGAATGAGAATGAAGAATAAGCCACGGAGTTCTCCGTGGTTCAATGAAGGGCTATTGCAGAGGACACCCTGATTTAGTGGCTAGGGTTTCGAGGGATTGAGTCCCTTCGAGTTGGGTTCAGTCTTTAAATTCTCGTGTAGGGACACCTTTTAATTTTGTACAGCGTGTAGGTTCTTTAGCACAATCCACATAGGTTACCAAACTAAAGCTATCTCCAAACATCGCTTTCTGTTCCTGGCAATGCGAGCATGTCGCTAGTCCGTACATAAGTGTTCAGGTATCTGTAAGACATTGAGCAAAGGCGTTGTAACTTGTTGTATCGGGAGGAGTTGTTTTTGTACAACCTGCTATGAATCATAAGAGGAGAAGGCTGGCTAAGAGGGCGAGTTTTTTCATAACTATAATAATTAAAAGATTAAAAATAAAAGAGGAATGAATATTGAGGAAGAAGAGGGTGGAATGATAGAGGAAGAAAAACTGAAAAAAATACTAAGACTAGAATAGGTATTGGTATTTTAAATTCAAGAAAAAACCTAGAGTTTTTGGC
>CAYUVZ010000104.1:0-1751 GCA_964448265.1 uncultured Candidatus Peribacteria bacterium
TTTACTAATATATCCTATTAGTTTTTCGTTTGCTTTATTTAATTTTGTTTCGTTAGCTTTTAGCTTTTTACCAAGCGTTAAATCAATTTTGTCTTTTGAATTGGCCATAAGATAAGGATAAAATAGTAAAACTCATTGCCTATTTATATACACTTTTACCACCCAAAGTCAAGCTGTTTATCGTATAAAAAATACTTTCGATATGCGAGGTGAAGTCTATTTTTTCCATAATTTGCAATATGCCCAAAAATCGGGTACAATGAAGTACCACATTTTATTAGATATCCTGAATTATGGACAAGATTAATTCTAGCGAGACTATCAATTACAAAAAACACTGATTTGATCCAGAAAAATATTTCAAACTTCAAAAAGAAAAAATCACTGACAGGATTGCTAATTTTTCTGGTGGAAGATTATATTTGGAAATTGGCGGGAAATTTATGTCAGACCCCCACGCAGCGAGAGTATTGCCGTGATTCAACAGCGAAGCAAAGAAATTAATTTTCGCGTCGTTGAAAAATCAGATTGAAATTTTATTTTGTGTAAACGCGCAGGATATTATCTGAAATAGACAGCTCAGCAGTTTGAATGCATCGTACAAAGACCAGGTCTACACTATGATTAGAAATATCGAAAAAAATATCTGAGTCAAACCGCACATCGTGATCAACGCGATTGATGTGGAAAATATGTTTGATGTGGTTTTGGAATTTGAAAAAGATTTCCAGAGAAAAAATTATAAAGTCTGGGAAAGATATAAGATAAACTGATACCCCAACAATGTAGATATGATTTTGAGTGAAGATGGATTTGGTCATGACGATCACATCCCTTTGACGAAAAATTTAATCCTCGTAACGGGCGCTGCCTCTAGCAGTGGAAAAATGTCTACCTGCCTCGGACAAATTTATCTCGACCATGAAATCGAAGTAAAATCTGGCTATGCGAAATTTGAAACTTTTCCTATCTGGAACCTGCCTTTGGAACATCCTGTGAATTTAGCGTATGAAGCTGCAACTGCGGATATCGGAGATCGTAATGAGATGGATGAATTGCACATGAAAGCGTACAAAGTGAAAGCGGTGAATTACAATAGGGATATAGAAGCATTCGAGATTGTCATGAATATCGCGAAGAAAGTAGTAACACACAAAAATTATATGATCAAATACCAATCCCCTACTGATATGGGCATCAACTGTGCAGGATTTGCTATTAGCAATGATGAGGTGGTATCCGTCGCCTCACTTCAGGAAATCAGAAGAAGAAAAGACTGGTATCAGGATATGGTGGAAAGAAATGAAGGTAAGTCAGAACGAGTAGCAAGATGCGAAGAATTGGAAGCAAAATGTTTGGAATATTGCAAAGGGAAGAAATATGATGTCAGTTTAGCACTGTACTAAGAAATTTTCGTAATCTGTTTTGGTAAAGATAATTCACGAATTATCTCAGATATATGAGACAGTTCATGAACTGTCTTTACAACCGTCTTTATGTATGATAGACATATATGCCAGGTTATATCAGCCTGTTTTTTTTATTTTGAATTTTCAAAGGAAATCCTTATGGTATAGATACTAATTTTGAATGTTACCTGTCATGCTGATCCTGTCCTGAACATGTTTCAGGATGATTCAGGAGGTTTCAGCATCTAAATTTAGACTCTGAAACAAGTTCAGAGTGACTATGCATTTTCAGAGTGACTATGCATTTTCAGAGTGACTATGCATTTTCAGAGTGACTATGCA
>CAYUVZ010000104.1:1851-2979 GCA_964448265.1 uncultured Candidatus Peribacteria bacterium
TTCAGCATTTATTCTTAAATATTCTCTTCCCTTGTACAACTTCTACCAATCCCATCTCCGAAAAGAAATCCAGCACACCGTGTATCAAAAACCCACATTCACGATAGAGCTTTTTGGTAAAAAGTTTTTTGGAATAGTAAAGCCAAAAAAAATCTGACCTTTTACCATCCATCGATATCAGGTCATCGGCGTCGAGCTTCCTATGAATAAGCAGGAAGTCTTGGAAGAAATTCAGCATATTAAACATTCGTTTAAAAATAAATGGAATAATGCTTTTTTTCAGCTTGGACTCGTCAATGAGATGATCAGTTTCGACAATGTCTCTCATAGATCTGAAGAATTTAAGGCTGATATGAAGCAAATGAGGTTAAATTTACAGAAATTTATAGGCGAGACTTATGGTGTCAAAACCGCCTTTAGAGAAAATATGCCTCAAAGTGATATCATCATAGATTTATCTAAAACTGATGAACAATTATTGTCAGAAATGAATTCTGGTTGCAAACAACGCATCAAAAAGGCGACGGGGAAAGGATTGGAATTTCATGTTGCATCCCCTGATCAATACGATTCTTTTTATCAATGATGGTCTGAGACTTCCGATGGGAAATGATTTAATATCATCCCCAAAGACCAATTTGACCGTCTGGTTAGATATATTACCCAGCATGGCTGTGGGACCCTGCTCGTCACGACTATGTGAGGAGAGATTGTCTCTGGAAGTATTTGCCTGTATGACCAGAAATATATCATTTATGTCTATGGATTTACGAGAAGGAAATTTGGGAATATAGGTTCTCATCACT
Organism: uncultured Candidatus Peribacteria bacterium; assembly: GCA_964448265.1. GTDB lineage: Bacteria > Patescibacteriota > Gracilibacteria > Absconditabacterales > Absconditicoccaceae > CAJBLF01. The sequence goes on from CAYUVZ010000104.1 coordinate 2,658, forward strand.
ATTTGAAAGCAAGAATGTTTAGCCGAGCTAGAGATAATGGCTTTTTGTATTGTGATATGTTTGGCTGAGCACCTACGGGATTTCCCAATCACCCTTTGGCGAGTGTCAGCGAATTTAAGGAATCTTTGGGCTGAATCAAACTGGAGCAATATGGCAGCTACGATATTGTATTAAATCCCGTCCTGTACTGGCTGATGAAGATTTATTATAGGGTAATGAGTAGATAAAGTTAATTTATTTTTTTGTTAACAAATCCCCCCAACCCCTAGATTGCTATTCTATTTTGGGTGTCACAAACCCACCCCAACCCCCTCCCTTGTCA
>CAYUVZ010000105.1:0-2967 GCA_964448265.1 uncultured Candidatus Peribacteria bacterium
TTATAGTCCAGATCACTTTTTTTGCAAATTTTCAAAGAGAAAATTTATTGAAACAAATTTTTTAGGGGTGGAATCTTAATAGCATACACATTAGACACAATAAGTCAACCCAAAATGTAATCATTATCGAATCTAGACTATCAGCCTTAAATGCCTAACTATTCCAATCCACAACCCGTTACCCCGTTAATCTTTATAATGCTCCGCGAATAGTAATCTCATCAGCGTCGGGATATATAATAAGGTAACGAAAAACGACACAATCAATCCACCGATGAACGCGATAGCCATCGACCCAAGCAATTCATCCTTGATCGCCAAAATCAGCAATCAGATTATAGTTGTTGCCTTAGTAAGAAATATGGGAATAAATCTCTCCGCGATACTGTGCTGGAAACTATCCAAGACTGACATTCATTGCTTTTCGTAATAGAGCTTAAAATCCTCTATATGGATCAACGCCTGATTGACTCCGACTCATAAAACGCCAAATAATCAGATCATCGCAGGGAATGATAAATTATATCCCGTCAATGCGAGGATGACGATTGCCCCTCCTATCGAAAGGAATACACTACACACAATGACGATGGCATATTTGATATTGTTAAACTGGATCACGAGGATAAAGATCATCAAGAGTAATCAGATGATCATAGCCATCCCCAAATCATTCATGCTGTCAGCCTGAGAGGAAATATCTCCTCCGCTTTTGTACTCTAATCCCTCAGGAAGAGGATTGTTTTTGATGACAGCCTTGATATCTGCAGTAATATCACTCAGTGCAACATCACTTTTTTGATCGGACTGGATACCGATAGCAAGCTGTCAGTCTAATTTGGAAATGGTGTTGATCTCCGGCTGTAATGTTTTACTTTGGACGATATCGCCAAGAAAAATTTTACCTATTTTGATGGTATCGATATTTCCTGTGCCATTGAGAAATGCTACGAGAGAAAGCGTCTCGTCACCAAATTCTACGAAATCCTTGATCTTGATTCCATTGGGTTCGTATGATGAATTTTGTAATGCGATCAGATTAGTGACCATGGAAAGACTACTGACACCCAATTGTTTCGCTTTGTTTTCATCCAGGACATATTGAATTTTCCCATTGGTATATTCTATGGAAGTCGTTACATTAAAAGTTCAATTGATGGCTTTGACCTGTGGTAATATTTTCTGTACATACGCATTGATCTGCGCATAATCATCGCCGACGATATTGAAGGAAATCGGCTTACTCCCACCTCATCATGCCTGAGTAGTAAAGACCGTAACCTCGTCGAGAAAGGAAGCATATTTAGGTTTTAGTACTTGAGTCAAATAGGACTGGATTTGTTCCACCATAGCATAGGAAGTAATATTCCTGTCTGAAGTATCGACTAATCTCAGTGTGAATGAAGAAACATTTACTCCTCCTCCACCTCAACCGTACAATGAGTATGCACTTCACAAATCTATAGATGCATAAGAAATTTTCTTGGGGAAAGTGGTATTGAAATACGCAAAAAGATCCTGAGCTATTTTGGCGGTATATTGCTGATTTTGTGCGAGAGAAATTCACGGAGAATATTTGACATTGACTCGGACATTATTGGAATCTATACTTCCCATAAATTCAAATTTCACGACTCCCAAACCAAAAAGAGAAAGCGAGGCAACGAAAAAAGCAAGGAATGAAAATATAATAATTCTGCCTCACGATTTACGCTGGTTGATACGATGATACCACGCTGCGAATTGTTTTCCCGAACGATCCAAAAATCTTAATGACGCTTTGGGAACAAATTCAAATCATTCTTTGAAAAAATAACTCGCAATCACGGGAAGAATTAACAAGGTAACGAACAGCGATATCACAAGATTGGAAATGATAGTGATCGGCATCGATTTGATATATTCTCAGATCACTCAGCTCAATCAGAAATACAAAGGGACAAAAATCGCTATCGTACATGCAGTTCCAAAGAGTACCGGCCTCGCATAATTATGGATGGAATCTTTGATGGCGAGCCAGATATTATTGCCGAATTTTTGCATTCAAATGGTAATACCTTGCGTGATCACAATCAGATTATCTATCATAATTCACAGGACCAAAATCAGTGAAAAGGAAACAATATTATTAAAACTATATCCAGCAGTTTTGAGATACAGGAAATTAGTCAGATACACCATGAGGAAGGAAATCAAAATCACAAACGAAGATCTTCATCACAAAAATAGGAACACAATCAACAAGACAAGAAATCCTGTTTCATAGAAATTACTCACAAAGGTATTGTACATTCTCTGGATGCTCTCTTTCTGCGAAAGCGTCTCGACAAACTGCAAACTCGGCTCAGTCTTGCTGAAAGTCTGCATCGTCTGCTTGATCTGGTCTACAAAAGTTTCTATACTATATCCGGGCATTTTAGTAATTTGGAAAGAAAGTGCATTCACACCATTCGGATTTTTGGTATCGGTAATGACAAAAGATTTTTTACTGACTTGATTGTACGAGAGATACACATCAGCGATATCATTGATTTTCAAAGTTCTGCCATTGCTATCTATGATGGAATAATCACCGATTTGCTGCACGAGACCTGTCAAATTATTCGCATAATTCGTCACTTCAAAAGAATACAGATTTCCCTGAATATCTTTTTTATCTGCAGGTAATTTGATAAACGCTCCTTTCAGCTGATTGATAATCGTACTAATATCCAGATCCAATTCGCCTACTTTTTCCATATCAAAACTTAATTTAATTTGCTGGGTAGGCTTGCCGATAATGTTTAAATCAGAAACTCATGGAATAGACTTGATCTGATCCTCCAGTGCCTTCACTTTCTGATAAATGATTTCTGTAGGAAACGGTCCTCCTATAGAAAAAGTATAGACGGGCGTATCGCTAATACTGATTCTCCTGGCAGTAGGATAAGCGACTGCCGAAGGCATAGAAGGATAGACCTGATCAAT
>CAYUVZ010000106.1:0-2923 GCA_964448265.1 uncultured Candidatus Peribacteria bacterium
GTCCCTCCCTAAGAAGGTGATGTGGAACGAAATCCCGCAAAGCGGGAGAGGGTCGGGGTGGGCATTTGTCCCACACGAAGTTGTGGGGTTTGTAAACCAAAATTCTGATTTTTTAAAAAGAAAAAACAGCCCTTTGGGGGAGCTGTTTTTTCTGGAGAATTGCTATTTGAAATTTTCTATTTCCAAATTAATTTACGAATCCTTGATCGTAGGCTCTCTTGAGCATAATCATGACAAATCCTCTCAATTCTGGATTGTAAGGCGTAGATATCTGTGTCATAATCCCTGCGTTTTTCAAAGCCCATAAGTGCATAGAGTAATATGGCGTACCATTATTGTATGCTGTCCCTCGGATCAATCTCGAAAGTACTGTACCAAACTGAGCTCTCGTGACTACACCATTGGGATCGAAATCTGTAATCCCTACTCCCATAAGTCATAATTGACATGAAAGCTTGATGTACAATTTCATCTCAGCAGTCTGATTTCATACATCTGCAAAGTTACATGAAGCACCAGTATCTGGCACCAATCCTGCTACCTTGATAGCAAACGCGCTAATCATTTTCGCGAGGTGTGCTCTAATCAATGTTCATTCAATATCAGCGAGTTGGATTGTAGGCTGAGTAGTAATTCCTAAACTAAATGATCGTAAATATGCGTTGTTCATCTCAGTAGAGTAGTGAGATCCTACAATGCTACCGATAGCTCCAGTTCCATAGGTTGTTCCTGTACTAGCTCCTGTAGTTGTTGTAGAAATTCAACCACCTCAACCACCGCCTCATCCTCAACCACCACCTCCACCTCATGGAGGGGTAACGGTAGTTTGTAGTGTGATAGTATCATATTGTTTATTTCCATTATTATAAGTTATGATGATAGGTTTTGCTCCATCTCCTGCAGTGAGGACGATAGTGACATTCATTGTCGGACTCGTCATAGTTCCAGTATATATTTGACTTACTCATGCTCCACTAATAGTATAGACAGGAGAAAGCTCATCATTTTTTAATGCAATGGTGATATTCCCTGTATTCGTTGTTGTCGCAGAAACCAGTCATCCATTGATAATAGTATTGCTGACAGTATCATAAAAGGAAATATTATTTTGACCTACGATTTGGGTATTCATGATGTTGTTTTTATCAGATGAATTGTTGAGATAGATACCGTTCGTATTATTTTCCAGATTGATGGTATTATTATTTGAGCTATTATTTATCAACATTCCATAAGTATTCCCTATAAGTTGAGTTGTGGAAAAAGTATTGTTAGACGCTCCGTTGAGTGAGATACCATTTAGATTTCCATTAAAATTTCCACCGTTGATAACATTTCCAGAAGCTGCATTCATATAAAGCCCGTTTCCTGTAGTGTTGGATTGGTAAGTATTTGTAATAGTGTTGCTATTCGCATTTGTATCTAGTGAGATTCCATAATCTCCACCTGCAAGCGTATTGCTTGTGAGTACATTATTATAAGCAATGGACATGTGAATCTGCCTATGGACATTGTTACTTATAGTATTTGAGCTGATAGTATTCGCATTTGAAGTAGATCACAAAGTGATTCCATTACTATTTGCAGTAATCTGATTGTTACTAATAGTGTTATTAGAGGCCGTCTGAAGGAGAATACCTACTCCTACATTATTATGAATATTTGCATTCGTAATCACATTTCCTGTAGTATGCCACAAATATATTGCATCTCAATTGTTATTGAAAATCTCAGTTCCGTTTTGGATCTGCATACTTCCCGCATTCGTATTTGCGAGGACACCATAATTATTATTATTTACTTTTACATTATCGATAATAGTATTGCTCGCACTATTGCGCATTCGGATTCCATAATCACATCAGCTTATATATCCACCATTGAAAGTAGCATTCATAGAATTATCTATACTGATACCTATTCCTGCGGGATTGCTGTAGACAGATGCATTGGTAAAAGTATTTGTACTTCCAGATTGGATCAAGATACCATGATTATTATTATATGAAGAAACATTAGTTAAAATATTATCATTAGAATATATTAGTTCCAATCATGCATTTGAAGCATCGTGAAGAGTGATATTTGAAAATGAACTTCCTGTCACATTCGATACATACAATGCGTCCACATTCAAGCGTTGGATATCAAGAGTATCTAATGTTATGTTTGTTCCATTTCCTATAGCGATACCATAATCAGAATAATATGGACTTAAAAATCCTCCTTGAAGATTGATATTGGAAATAATTACATTTTGTGCGTTGTGGAGAGAAATCATCGGATCCACCCCCGTATTACTATATAAGGTAACGATTCCACTTCCTACGATAGCAGCACAACTTCCAAGATTGATAGTAGAGGCCAATTGATAATTTCATGAATCTAATACATAGATAGTATTGCCCGCCCGATTTGGTCATAATGCTGATGTCGGAGTGAGATCAACCACAGTCATATTCGCCTGATTACAATTTGCTGGTGTGTAGGCAGCAATATCTCATGCAGTATCAGCAAAAACACTTGCGGCAACGCACAAGGTGATGGCTAGGACTAATCCAGAGATAGCTAGGAATAGGCTTTTGGTGTTGAGTTTTGACATGTTTTTAGATAGAGAATAAAAACATAAGAAGATTAAATTTCTAATTGTATAATAATTTCCTAGACAATGTCAAGTCCAAATTGTATCTTTTTATAAATGTCAAAAAATGCTCCCGGGAGGAAGATTTAATTTTAATTATCTTTCTGTTTTGAGGATAACAAATCTGGGTTGAGGGAACAAACCCACCCGACCTCCCTTCATAAGGGAGGCCAAAGGAACATTTAAAATAAATTAAAAAATTCTAAATTAAATCTTGTAATAAACTTTCATTAAGTTGCCCTCTTTCTTGAAGCTTATTAGCCTGCCCCTCCCTAGGAAGGG
>CAYUVZ010000107.1:0-2898 GCA_964448265.1 uncultured Candidatus Peribacteria bacterium
TAGCATAATGTATTAAAAGATTAAAATATTTAGAAAATTAGAACATTAAATACAATTTTCACAACCTTTTAATCTTACTAATCTTTTAATTTGACTATCAAAAAAATTCAAAACAATATTCTTTCTTGGTACGCAAAAAACGGCAGATCATTGCCACGAAGGAGAATTTACCCCGCTAATGGCGGGGCGAAGAATCCCTACGCCATCCATATTTCTGAAGTAATGCTCCAACAAACTCAAGTGGAGAGGGTAGTGCCCTATTTTCTTCAACGAATGAAAGATTTTCCCGATTACAAAACTTTGGCCAAAGCATCCAAAACAGATATTCTCAAACATCGATCCTGACTGGGATTCAATAGCAGAGCATTGAGACTTCAAAGTTGTGCACAAGAAATAATTAAAGACGTAGGGGCGAATAGTATTCGCCTATCCATTAAAAATAAAGGCGTAGGGGCGATTATCAATCGCCTAAATTTACCGAGGGAAAGGATTGAATTACAAAAACTACCCGGCATCGGACCCTACACCTCAGCAGCCATTATGGCATTCGCATGGAATTTGCCCGTACCTGTCATTGATACCAACATCAGGAGAGTTCTGATTTTTCTTTTCAAATTACCAGAGACCATTACAGCGAAAAAATTAGAAGCCTTCGCAGAGAAAATCATCCCCACATGAAAGTCTCGTGACTGGCATAATGCGTTGATGGATTACGGAGCATTGGAATTAACTGCCAGAAAGACAAAAATTAAATCCCTCAGCAAACAATCCAAATTTGAAGGCTCTGATAGGGAAGTGAGATGACGAGTGATGAAGCAATTAGTTAAATATTGAAAAATAGATATATTAAATATAGAAGAAGAATTTCCAAAAAAGGATGTGAAAAATATAGTAAAAACAATGCTGAAAGAAGGTTTGATTGAAATCAATCATAAAAAAAGTACAATTTCTATTGCGAAATAAAAGAAACAATAGATAGTCACGCTTTATATCAAAAAATACTATGCACCACAAGATTTCTATCAGATTTTACAACGATAAAGAAGTCAGAGCTCTTTGGGATGAAAAAAATTCCAAATGGTGGTTTTCTGTCGTAGATGTTGTCTCAGCAATCACCGAGAGCCCTCGTCCGAGAAAATATTGGAACACACTCAAAACCAAGTTAAAACAAGAAGGAAATGAGTTGTCCTCAAGAATGGGACAACTGAAATTGATGTCTGCCGATGGAAAAAAATATGCTACTGATTGTCTTTCTCAAGATGATATTATCAAAGTCGTAAAGATCATACCAAGCAAAAAATCTATAAAATTCCTAGACTGGTTTACCTATAGCGACAACACCATAGACGGACAGAGCAAAAAAAAGGCTTACACACTGTTTGAAAGTAATTTAATCAATGAATTTGAAATAGGTACAGCGAAAGGTTTGAAACAAATACATGCGTACCTGTTTGGTGGTTTATATGATTTTGCTGGGAAGATGAGACAAAAAAATATCTCAAAGTGATGATTTAAATTTGCAAGTGCAGAATTCTTGGAATCTACATTGACCACTATTGAACATATGCCCGAACATACCTTTGATGACATCATAAAAAAATATGTAGAGACCAATATAGCTCATCCGTTTATGGAAGGGAATGGAAGAACTACAAGAATCTGGCTGGATCTTATCCTCAAAAAAAGACTAAAAAAATGTGTAGATCGGAGTAAAATAAGCAAAGCTGATTATTTAAATGCAATGATAGAGAGTGGGAGAAATGATACAAAGATCAAACATTTGATACAACATGCTTTGACTAACAAAATACATGATAGAGATATATTTATGAAAGGGATTGATTATAGCTATTATTATGAAGAAGAATAATGTAGGTGAGTTGAAATTATAGGGGAAATAGGTAGAGTAGGGGAAAATTCATTATTTTAATAATTATTTAAATACTATGGCAATAAAAGAACAAGAAAGAGCTGAGCTTCATAAATCCATCTGGCAAATTGCAAACCAGTTAAGAGGAAGCATTGATGGTTGGGATTTTAAGCAGTATGTTTTGGGGATGCTATTTTATCGTTTTATCAGTGAAAATCTCACAAAATATATCAACGACAACGAACCTGATAATAATTTTGATTATGCAAAACTATCAGATAAAGAAGCAGAGTTTGGTCGTTCGGATACGGTAAAAGAAAAAGGATTTTATATTCTTCCAAGTGAACTTTTTATTAATGTTGTCAAAAATGCAAAAAATGATCCGAATCTAAATGAGACTTTATCAAAAGTTTTCAAAAATATAGAATCATCTGCCAATGGAACTGAAAGCGAAGATGATATTAAAGGACTGTTTGATGATCTTGATGTGAATTCAAACAAACTTGGGAATACAGTAGAACAAAGAAACAAAAAATTCACTGATTTGCTAGAGTCTATAGGGAATCTAAAACTTGGAAATTATACTGACAATACTATTGATGCTTTTGGTGATGCATATGAATATCTCATGGGAATGTATGCATCCAATGCTGGTAAATCTGGAGGTGAATTTTTTACACCACAAGAAGTCAGTGAATTATTGGCAGAAATCACAACTATAGGCAAAAAGGAAGTAAATAAGGTGTATGATCCATGTTGTGGATCGGGTTCTTTGCTATTGAAATTTGCTAAAGTTCTATGAAAAGAGAATGTTCGCCAATGATTTTTTGGTCAAGAAATCAATCTGACTACCTACAACCTCTGTCGTATCAATATGTTTCTTCATGATATCAATTACGAAAAGTTTGATATTGCTTTAGGAGATACCTTAATGCAACCAAAACATTGGGATGAAGAACCTTTTGATGCAATAGTTTCTAACCCTCCTTATTCTATCAACTGGGAAGGTGACGCTAATCCTATACTTA
>CAYUVZ010000108.1:0-2871 GCA_964448265.1 uncultured Candidatus Peribacteria bacterium
TATTGAACTTGTAGAAAATATAAGTATATAGAGTTTAGCTTTTATTTTTCAATCCACAATCATGCTCATCATTTTTGGCAAAGGAAAGGTGGGGAGGGGAGTAGATCATCTCCTGACAGTGTTGGAAATCCCTCATATCATGATGGATGACGGAGATTACGACGAAGTTCAACTCGCACAAGCAGAGCAGATTCTCATTTCTCCGGGAATTAAATTGGAGCATATGCTCTACAAAAACTATCCTGACAAAATCATTTCAGAGCTCAATTTCATCGCAAAAATTTTGCCTACATTACCGCTACAACATAGACCTGAATTCATCGGTATCACTGGAACCAACGGTAAATCCACAACTACACGGATGCTCTACAATATTTTCCAAAACTTTTTTACAGACAAGAAAGTGCATCTCACATGAAATTACGATATCCCATTATCAGAAACTTTGGCAATGATTATTGAAAAAAAACAAACTGACCATCATCACGTATGTATCATGGAATGTTCGTCGTTTATGTTGTATCATCTTTCAGATTTTTATTTCGATTATAGCATCTTACTCAATATCGCCACAGACCATTTAGACTGGCACAAAGATTTTCAAGATTACACCCAGGCTAAGTTAAATATCCTGACCTTTACGAAAAAAATAGGGTTTACAAATAAACAAATTTTTGCTCAATTACCTCATTCCATCCAAAAACACACGCAGATCTATATACCTCTTGCCAGCCTAACATGAACTCAATTTGTCGGACAACATAATCAAGAAGATTTATGATCAGCATTGGACCTTTTCCATGCATATATTCAAGACCACGATATCGAAAACGATGAACAAAAAATTCAAACCATTCTCAGCGAAATTTCTCCTTTGGATCATCGTCTGAGACGCATTGCGACAGTCCAAGATATCGATATTTACGATGATAGCATCTGTACCTCAGCTCAGGCACTCAATGCAGCATTGCAAAGTTTCTGAGGGAAAGTCGTCCTGATCTGCTGATGATATGACAAGGGAGAGGACTATGAACGATTGACCAGCGTGTTTGATCAGAAAGTAGCCTACGCTCTACTTATGGGACAGACTGCTCCCAAATTTGAAACGATTTGCAACCAAAAAAATATCCCTTACGAGATACTTTCAGATTTTTCCACCATCACTCAGACCTGATTGCAAAAGGCAAAGGATCTGCAGGTGCCTTTATTATTCAGCCCTTGATCAGCGAGTTTTGATATGTTTCAAAACGTCTATGATAGAGCACAGAAATTTGTCATAGAAATAGAAAAATTACAGTCAGATTAATATTTTTTCTCTTTTTGAATATCTTCATCCCAGCTTGAGATATGTTTTCATGTACGCCATTTATTCAGATATCTGATGCTTGCACCATCAGGATATAATTTTTCATGTTCGTTATCATGATGGAAAGCATTTCGTCTATTCAGGGTAGTATAGATAGTGATGTTTGGCTGTCAGGGGATATTAAGAGGACTGATGACTTTTTTCTCAATCAGACGCTCAAAGAGTTTATTACAAGAATCATCTATGTCCTTTTTGGTAGCATTTTCTACCTTCCCTTTATATCCTCATATAGAAAGAAGGCATGAGGTATTGTTATGCTTCTTGGATTTCTCCATATCAGTATTGATAGCTTCTTCCAAATATCTCTTGATCAATGGTTTAGTAATATACGAATCAGTTCTAACTGCGGCACGAATTTTCGCTTTAGCACGATTGAAAGGAACTGAGGCGTATCCAAGTTCATTTTTATTCCCTTCTAAATTTATCTGTATTTCTACGGGGTTTCCATCAAGGATGACTTTGATTTTGATATCTCTATAGTTGTCTTCGTTTTTCCCTGCTTCATTGGGAGCTACCTCTTTGATATCAGTTTTTAAACGATAATAAAATGCTGGATCTAAATCGCTTTCATATTGAGAGATGAAAAAAAGTTCTTCACTGATATCGCGTCATTTCTTATTCTCTCATAAAAAAAAGTTTTTATCGACAATACTTCATTGTCTCTGCAGAATATGCACTCGTATATATTCCAACAAAAAGAGCCCATCTTTCTGAGAAGTTACCTGATTTCTAAACCCATAAATATCTCTAATCATATCTACATCCTGATATTTTGGATCCGCAAGCTGTTTGAGCATGATTTTATTTTCATCCTTCAGCCTTCCACACATTTGGAAATTGATAGGCTTTTTGCCTGAGACTTCGGCATGCGTTCTCAGAGGAATATATTTTTCATTCAGATCTTGTGCTGTCAGTGATTCAGAAGCTTTTTTGTTTTTTTCAGTATCATAAAAATAAGGAAAAACATATTTATATTTTAGGTCATCAAAATTATTTTCTGCCTGAGTCAGTTCACTCGCCATAGATTTATTATGATGGAGGATGTCTACGATTTTGAGTAATGAACAATACACATGCCTATGTGCAGCACTTGAACCAGTAGATACACTATTGATGAAATTGATCACATCTTTGGTTTCTTTTAGCACGATTTCAGATTTACCTGTTTTTTTCTTATTCCATTGACTAAAAAATGTAGCACCCAAAACACGCAAGAGGTAATTTTGGTAAAATTGAGCCGCTTCATTGAGAAGTTTATTAACATAATCTATCCCCGCGGGTGTAATCAGATTTGTTTCTTTGTCGAAATAGAGCTTATGACTGTTTTTATTCTCATCATGTTTTCTGAAGAAATTTTTTAATAATTCACTCATCTCCTGATCAGTGAGTGGCTCCAACTTTGCAAGATCCATACGGCTGACTTGATAAGACGCCTCATCATCTTTCCCGAAGATAATATTATTTTTGAGGATATTATAAATGACTTTCCCTGCATAATTGATAAA
>CAYUVZ010000109.1:0-2831 GCA_964448265.1 uncultured Candidatus Peribacteria bacterium
TTAATTCAGTATCACATCCCCTTTCTTCAACCCACTCAATACCTTGATATACGCGTCATTGATATCGCCCAATTGCACTGGGACAATACTAAATCCCGTCAGCGTTTGAATATTTACAAAATCACCCTCCAATCTGGGAGTGACATACGACAATGGTATTCGTAACGTCGGAGTCATATCGCTCGTTTCAAAATTCAGCGAAACTCTTTCTCATTCTTTCAGAGGGAAAGAGACATGGGAAATATCATAGATATAATTCTGCGTCAACGCATCTTTGTACGGCAATTCAAAATCAATCGTTCCTTGTCCCAAGACTCTTCAATTGTCTACAACTGAAACAACCTGACCTAAACGGATAGGTGATGAAGAGAATACCTGGATTTGAAGATTACCTGCATTACTTGGACTAATCTGACATAGCATCGTATTTGCGACCACTTTATTATTCACATTCGCATTTTTTATCTTCACCACACCATCGACAGTAGCATACAAACTTTCTCCTGCTAAAGAATTATTTAGTATCTGATATCCCTGCCTCAGAGAAATAAGCTGATTTTTCAAAGTGTTGAGCTGGATTCATTTGCTATTGTCCAAATTTTGCAACTGACTGCGAACCGTATTCACGGTTAATTGCATATTTGCGAGCTGAGCGTCTAATTGTGCTTGCGTAGTCTGAGTTTTATTATCATCTAAATTCTCCTTGTTGCTGGTCAAAGTAGAAATCTGATTTTGATAATTGGTCACCAACGCATCGTTGGAGAGAATTAAATTATCAAAGGTAGTTTTGCTCGTCATCATGGTAGTTGCCAGAGTTGTATAGACTGCAGAAAAACCAGAATACGCTTGAGAAGTACTTGAAGCATCCGCTGCTATAGTGAGCAAATCAGTCAAATCATTGATAAACAGAGAAAATGTCTGATCAGTGGCACTGGATAAAGAAGCATAACGACTGCGTAAATCAGCATACTTAGATTGGGCACTAGCGCTGAGAGAAGTCGTCACATTTATCTTGTTGAGTGTATCATTGAAAGCGATCATCAGCTGTTTTCTCATATTGGAAATACTGATTTCCATCTTGTCGATATCGGTATTTTGCGATTGTTTGAGATATTTCAATTGACTGGAAAGCATCGATGACTGAGCGGACAAATCCGACTGGGTGGAATCGACCTGCTGGTTTAATAAATTCAAAAGCGTCGTATTATTTTGATCTTGTTGTTGCAAAATCTGTTTTTGCATGTCAAAATTATTCGCAGTCAGCTGGATCATATCTACCAGATTAGCAATTTGCTCCTTGGCCGCATCTAGTTGAACCTGTGAATTTTGTGTAGCCACATCAGCTCCATTAGCAGAAATCTTGGCGATTAATGTCCCCCTGCTGACTTTCTGACCAGGCTGGCAATTGAGATAATCCAACATCCCTCAGAGGGAAGAAGTCACATTTTCTATCGTATCAGCGGTAACAGTCCCATAGACTTGCTCCTGAAACCTCGCCACCATCCCAACTTGAAACATACGAGTAAAAGTCTGACTTGTACTTCAAGACATGCTCAAAGGAGCGTCAGTTTGCTTTCCACAACCGCTAAAAATCACCACTGACAAAATCAAAACACCAGACAAAATTCTTACTTTCATACTATCTTTCAGAAATAAGTAAAATACCAAAAAACTATACTATGAATATAGTAATTTAGAGACAAAAGTCAATACAGAAAAACACTATATTCCTCATAGCGAGCAACACCACTATACTATTATCATCCTGAGTCCGACTTCTCGGACGAAGGATATAACTCAATTACTACTATTTAGTTATACTCTTCCCCCGAAATTCGTCGGGGTCAGAGTGACAAGTATCTTTAATTTAGAACTTAACCATTCCCACCCGAACCAACAATGCTGCCACAATGATACAAATGATACTAACAATAGTCGTCATCGTCGCATTAGAAAATATCTTTTTCGTTTTCATCAACATATATCCAGGCCATCGTAACGCCACCACTCCCTTCAACAAAGTTAACCAACCAAGGATATCAATCAGCATATTCCAAGTCCCATCCAGCTTTCGATAACTTGCCAGGAAGAAAAAGGAAATAACAAACAGCATCATACTCATCGCCCTCACCATCTCAGTATTTTTAGCGAAAGACAACACCGCTTTATTAAATCTGATAGGAAAGAAAATACCAGGCAAAGCCATAACGATCAGCATGATAGCCAAGCCATTGAGCAAAATGTACATGAAAAATATTTAAAGAATAAAAAATACTAGAGATTGGACTTGATCTCGTCTGCAATTTTTTGTAAAGCAGCTCCATCGGCTTGAGATCAGATTTCTGTAGTAATATATCCAGGATATTCATTGAAAAAAACATTTTCTCATCATATAGCTTCTTTTCGCTCATCTGTGACTCCATGCATAGGATATAACTTGAAATGGGCATGGTTCACTCACATTCACTCCATGACCATAGCAACTCTTTGCACTCACAATCATTTTTTGAGCAAAGCAACGACTTTTTTGACTGCCAAAAGATATTTCACATAATGGTCATCGTCTATATTGAATACATCCGAATCAAAATGCTGTTTAGAAATTACCAAAGTCTGACCCTTACAATTTGGGAAAATATCAAATATCGCGATAAAATCCTCATCTTCCCATACTTTCACACTCGGAATCTCCCCTGCTACGATTTTACAAAATATACAATCTAACATGTCCTATATATAAGGTATAAAAAAAAACATTTAAAATCTCCATATTTCAATAAAATATATTGAAATATGGAGATTTTAAATGTTTTTTTTTATACCTTATATAT
>CAYUVZ010000110.1:0-2815 GCA_964448265.1 uncultured Candidatus Peribacteria bacterium
GGTTTGTGACACCCAAAATAGAATAGCAATCTGGGGGTTGGGGGGATTTGTTAACCTCAAAACAGAAAAAAGGCGATTACTAATCGCCCCTACAGTATTTCTGAAAATGAAATTTTATTTTTTCCCTCTCAATTCGCTCCATAATTTTTCCTGATCTTTGCTGAGCTTTTTGGGGATTTCTACTTTGGTGACGATATACAGGTCTCCTTTTCTGCTAAAAACTCCTCCCTCGCCAAAGCCCTTTCCAGACACTTTGACCATATCACCTACTTGAGTTCATTTGGGGATTTTGACTTTCAATTTGCCTTCGGGATGATCTACTGAGATTTCTCCTCACAGGACTAAATCAAAAAGCGTGACAGAAACTTTGGTATACAGATTATCTCAATTTCTCTCGTACAACGATGATGGAGCCACTTGGATTTGGATATACAAATCTCCCGCGTGTCAGGTTCAGATTCATTCATTTCCTTTACCAGCAAACTTGATATATGCTCATTCTTTGATCCCAGCGGGCACTTTGATTTCGATAATTTCAGAATCTTTGTTTAATCCTCCTGCAGGTAATGTTTTGCCGTCTTTGGTGAAAATCTTCCCTAATCCTCCACAGGTCCTACAAGCGGACTGGCTTTGCATCACTCAAAATGGGGTTTGGACTTGTTGGCTTACTTTTCCTTGACCGTTGCAACTTTCGCATTTTTCCTCCTCAGCGCCGGGAATTCTTTTCATCCTAGCATAGGAGAATTTTTTTGTGGTTCCCAGGTAAGATTCTTCGAAGGTAATACGCAAGGCAATTTGGATATCTTCTCAGCCCTTATTCGCTTTGGCTCTTCCTCAGCCTCAGAATCAGCCTCAGAAAAAATTGCCCATGATATCTCCTAGGTCTATATCTCAGAAATCCACTCATCCTCAGCCAAATCCTCCAAATCCTCAGAAATCACCTCATCACTGTCCTCAGCCAAATCCGTTGAATCAGCCAGATCTATATGCGTCATATTGGCCTTTTTTCTTCTCATCACCGAGGGTTTGATATGCCTCATTGATCTCCTGAAACTTCTTTTTGTCTCAGCCTTTTTTGTCAGGATGGTGCTTGACGGCTAGCTTTTTGAAGGCTTGTTTGATTTCGTCACTGCTGGCAGTTTCACCGACACCGAGTATTTCGTAGTAATTTTTTTTAGGGTCAAAATCCATGATTAAGAATGTTTAATTGTTAAAGTATTATGTCACTCTGAGTCCGACTTCTCGGACGAAGAGTATAACTTGTATCACATCTATTATATTATATCCTTCGCTCCGCTCAGGATGACATTATTTTAAAGTAGCACTAGGCTTAGTATAGTGATATTACAGGAAATTGCAAATATTTTGGAAAATAGTCGTAGGAAATTTGCAAAAAAATGGATTCTGAATATAATTAGTCTGTAATTTTAACTTTGAATGTTTCTTATGACAAAAAAGGACTATGTGCTTAAAATGTTAACTCTCTTGGAAAGCACTCGATACCTAGCGAAATGACTGAAACTCGTCATCGAAGCGAATGAGGTGAATGAGGGTATTTTGGATATGCTGATCACCACCTTCCAGATCACTGCCAAGAATATGAAAGATGAGACCACTAAGGCTCTTTTGGAAAAAGGTGCCGCCTTCCTACAAAAAATGAAAACTATCGAAGCAGAGTCCAAAATCCAAGACCAAAAAGATACCGCTGAATTAGATAAGATGCTACTCACTATGTAAGGTTTTATATGTCTAATTTACACAAAATGCCTAATGAAGAAGTCCTATCACACAAGTCCAATAATCCAGAAACAGAATCACAGAAGCAATTCGCAGATACCTACGAATATATTTCTAAATTCCTTAAAAACCCTCCGACAAGTTCAGACCAGACTAATTATCAGAAAAATGAGGCGGGAAAATTTAAAACAACGAATGAAATTTTGACACCACGTCTTACAGAGGACTTTAAAAAACAATTAAAAAATCCTAAAAACAAAGAATATGCTAATCAGCTTCTTGAGATGACACAGAAAACAATAAATAGTATAAATATGAAGTATGGTTGAACAGATAAAAACAAACGACAAGAAATTATCAATGCACTCAACCTCTTGAAACTACTATTGGTTGAACAATGAGCTATCAACAACGATGAGTCAACAATTAACAAAGATATATTACCGCCACATAGTGCAAAAAATATAGATCTAGCGATACCTCTGACCCCAGACAAAATGGCGATTGTTTCGGAAAGGCTGAATAACACAGAAGATAAAAAGGCATATGATGTTATGTTGGAAAACTTGCCACCCACTTTTGATGACTTCATTAGAACAAGAATGTGATATGGAAATCAGAATGAGTTAAATTTCTACACTATAGTAAATAGTTATATTGCGAAGAAATATCCAGACCATAAACATGGATTACCATTTAAAGTATTTAATAACTGCATATACAAAAATGATACATTTAGCTACAAAAAAACTGATGAAAAATATTACGATATCAACCTGGTTTCTGTATATAATGACTTGAGACAATACAAAACCAATGTTTTACAAAACGAGTTAAAAGGAGCTTCTGCTCTAGGTAAAATGGTGGAAAATAATAGATCATTGTGAGAGCTTGATTTAATAAAGTATCTTACGCAGAACGAAGCTACACTTACTCAAAGGAATAAAGAAAATAAAACCACTTATATCTCATCTAGTAATCAAGAGGCTAATCGAGCACTGATTACTGACTTTAATTGGGAAATAAAACAAAATCATAATTATGCATTAAACATGGTCGAAGATGTCATGGGGATTAG
>CAYUVZ010000111.1:0-2370 GCA_964448265.1 uncultured Candidatus Peribacteria bacterium
CATCAGAAAATCCAAGGGATCCAATCTTATGTAAATTGTGGATTACCAAGGCCATACGTCAGATTTTTTCTTTCATATCTTTGGCGAGTTCTTTATCTATTTCACGATCATTTTTACTCTGTCCTCTGGGTAAAGAAACTTGCACATATACCAGTCTCTTCGCGTTCCATACATCGTAGAAAAAACTCAGCACTTTTTTTACGAAGATGAAAAAGACCATACAGATGATGAAAATCAGAACTCCATCGAGGATATATGTTCCGTAATTTTGTGCAAATTGTATTCGCTGGTTTGTTGTAGTCGTTGTAGTTGTTGTTTGTGTCGTCGGTTTCGTAGTAAATCATGCGGTAGTGCTGGCTGGGGTATAATCATTTTGTGTGAGAAAATTCTTGACCTGTGTAGCTCAGCCCATCAATCCCAAACAGTCTGCTTTGTCTTTCCCCCAAGCAGTATTTGTGAGTTTGGAAATATTGTTCCCTTGAGAGGTATCTTTGGTATATTGTGTTTGGAGTGTTTGTTCGCAAAGTGAGAGATCCATTGTTGGAATGTTGAATTTAGAATGTAAAATTTATAATTTATAATAGTTTTTTGTCATCCTGACCCCGACGAATTTCGGGGGAAGGATATAACTTAATTGAGTTATACTCTTCGCTAAACCGCTCAGAGTGACATATTTACTAATTTAAGTATACTCAGAAAGTGTAAAATTAACAAAAAAAAACGGATTTTGGGTCTTTGGGGCTACCGTTTTCGCGGAAATGTTGTGTAATATGGGTCGGATTGCTGGTTGGCGGGGCTAGAATCGTACTTTACTTCTCTTTTCTTACCATTTTATATATCTCAAACCGGTAATATGCAAAGAAGGCTCTGATGATAGCGCTGATATAGGATCCAAAGATGAGGCCTAGGAAGAACATCAGATAGATAATAGCCTTGACCAGTCCGTATTGGATAATATTTCGTGAGATGGAAAGATATATGAGAAAAAGTGGTATCCCGAGGATGAGGAACATATTTAGCGTAAAATTCAGCAATAATATCGTTTGTATTCTCATTGCCTTGACTGCTAAATTGTAATTTTTTATAGCTAATGCAATGCTCTTTTTTAATGATTCGTACACGGGTTGTTTCTCTATCGTCATAATATATCTGGTAAATACCTTGATCGTATTGAGCATCGTCATCGCGAAAAACCGTAGGGTCATGAGAAAAAGCATTCGTGGTGTGTGATTCCCGTTGACTACTAAAATTTTGAAGGCGGTGACGAAGAACACGATAGGTGCGAAGACCATCGAAAAAGCTCCGTATT
This sequence comes from uncultured Candidatus Peribacteria bacterium, assembly GCA_964448265.1. Classification (GTDB taxonomy): domain Bacteria; phylum Patescibacteriota; class Gracilibacteria; order Absconditabacterales; family Absconditicoccaceae; genus CAJBLF01. Next base: position 1,310 of record CAYUVZ010000111.1, read on the forward strand.
CAAACATTGGGAAAAAGTCGTCTCTTCATTTTTTCAATGCCTGTCAGATATTTTTTTTCTCATCGTGAAGATAGTGGATGATTCAGGACTGACCTATAGGATAGATGATGGAATACGCGAGGAAGAGGAAAATAGTGATGAGAAGCACCCGGGTGAGGACGTTACTTTTGTCCATCTCTTGGACGAAAAATTGGGCGACTTTGCCTATATACCAGCCATTTTCATAGTGTTTGGCTAGCAAACTATTGAGGTCTAGTATGATCAGAAGAGTAACAAGCAAAGAATGAAAAAAAGATGTCATCATGGTCAGTCTGATGATTTTGTGGTCTGTCTTCATATAGTGTATAGAATTTTTTAGGATGTTTTTGTACATGGCAGGGGTAAGAGATGAGAATCCGCTATTTGAGTATTATTGCTAATCATTTTTTTTCTTCACCAACTATTTTATTTGTTTTTGTTTGCGTGTTTAATTCATTTCATGTTTCTTGAGGTTTTGAATCTCAAATGTTTTGAGGATTTGTATCTCCTTCAACTGTCTTTCCCACTGGTTTTCATCATGCCCGGTAGATGGTTTCTGCTATGCCCATGGTAATAGGTGATTATGATATAAAGGATTCGAGTGATTCTAATTATTCTAATTTGACCTCGCCAGGTTTATCCGCCGTGGCGGAAGTCGATAATTTAATTATTCTAATTTGACCCGACCAGGAGTCGAACCTGGGTCCCAACCTTCGCAGGGTTGTGTCCTATCCACTGAACGACCGGATCATGCTTATTTAACTATATATCTGAATGTTGAACCTGGGTTATCCGCCGCGGCGGATGTCCTATCCATTAAACGACGAGATCACTGAATTGAATGAATGATGATGGATTTTTTTAATATAAATTATAAGTTAATTACCTATAGGAGTCGAATTTACCCGCCTTTGGTGGGCCTGGGTCCCAACCTTCGCACCCCGAATGGTCGGGGTATCCACTGAACCACGGAGTACTCCGTGGGAACCGACCGGATCATGCTTATTTAACTATATATCTGAATGTTGAACCTGGGTTATCCG
>CAYUVZ010000111.1:2470-2623 GCA_964448265.1 uncultured Candidatus Peribacteria bacterium
CCGCGGCGGATGTCCTATCCATTGAACGACGAGATCACTGAATTAACAATACAACCTATTAATAATGATTATCATTATTATTTCAATCACACAATACATTCGGTTAATTATAGTTCAAAATGCACCACCAAATAATTATAGGTAAGATCTCTT
>CAYUVZ010000112.1:0-2607 GCA_964448265.1 uncultured Candidatus Peribacteria bacterium
TTTACTGACATTTCTATTTTTGCCTAGTACTGACAATTTAACCTTGCTGTGACAAGGGTTTTTTTCAACCCTTGAAAATGAAGGGTTTTTTGTTACACTTTAGTTTGCTATTTTATTTGTTCATTATTTTGCATGTTTAAGATAGGATATTCCCCCAATCTCAAGTGAGAGGTTACTATCTCTGCAAGTAAAAATGCTACCTTACCTATTATGGTGGCAAATTATTGTATAGATAACAAAGTCCAGCTTCTCAATAAACCCAATATCAAGGATGTGATTTCTATGGATAAACTGGCTTGAGATGCGTTGAAAAATTCCAAAGGATATTTTGATCTCACTGATGATCTGGCGAAAAAATTTAGAGCTTCCATTTTATTAATTCCTTTGTGACTAGTGAAATATGGGAAAGTGAAATTTGTCGGTACGGGAGGATGTAATATCGGAAAGAGACCCTTAGATACTTTTGACAATGGATTGGTCAAGGCAGGTATCAAAATCACTAGAAATGAATTTACTGAATATGAAGTCGTCGGTACGCCTAAAAAAAATATTATGATGCAAGAATTTTCTGTCACGGCTACGGAGGCGTTGTTGACCTATCTTGCTTTTGCAAATAATTTTGATTATGATATCAATATCTACCAGGTTGCTATCGAACCTCATGTCAGAAATTTGATTGATTTCTTGAATAATGCAGGCGCTAATATTTCTCTCAATGTAGATCACAGCATAGTCGTGCATCCCTCTAAGATTGCTGTCAAGGAGTCTACATTTACCATTATTTCTGATTATATAGAGGCGGGGACCTATTTTGCTATTTGAGCGGGGGCTGATAATGCAGAGCTTACTATCAAATGATGTAATGTTGATGAGCTTTCTGCACTATATGGTGTCGCTGAAAGGATAGGAATCAATTTTAAAGTCGTAGACAAATATACTTTGAAAGTCGATTCGTTCAACAAAAAAAATTATCAGTCTATTAAATTTGAAACTAGGACATATCCAGGATTCCCTACAGATTTGCAATCTATTTTCGGTACCTTATTGACTCAGGCAAATGGTGTCTCCAAAATATTTGAAACCTTGTATGAAGGCAGATTCAATTATCTCAGCGAATTGGAAAATCTATGAGCCAAGATAGAAATCCTCAATCCTCACGAAGCCATGGTCATCTGACCTTGTGCATTGAAGGGATGATATGTTACCTCAACTGATTTAAGGTGTGGCGGGGCTATGGTGCTGGCCGCTATCATGGCACATGGAGAAACACAGATTATGAATGAAGATATTATCGCTCGTGGGTATGATGATATTGTCGCTAAGCTTACCAAAATTGGGGTCAAGATTGTGAATACTTAAGATATTTTACTTGCAGTATGGTATATATGAATAAGATTAAATGGATTGTCATTTTCACGTTGTTTTTGGAAACATTGTGACTGACACTTATCATACCAGTAATGCCTAGTTTGGTAGAGTATTATGACTCTACTTATTTTATGATTTCTTTGGGGGTGACTTTTTATTCCCTGTTTGGACTTTTGTCTACGCCACTGTTGTGAGCTATTTCTGATAAGTATGGAAGAAAGGGAGTGCTCTTGATTTCTGTGTTTACGACGCTGCTTAGTTATTTAGTCCTGTGGCTTACGGGAAGTATTTGGCGATATTTGGGGGCAAGGATCATCAATGGAGTGGCTGCGGGGAATGTGAGTTCTATCCAGTCTATTTTGAGTGATATCTCTATAGATCACAAGGATCGTACGGCTAACTTTGGTCGATTTGGTGCGATTTTTGGCGTGGGATTTATTGTTGGACCCGCATTGTGATGACGATTGTTGTGATATGGAATCAAGGCACCGTTTATGATCAGTTTTTTTCTCAGTTTGATTAATTTCCTTTTTATCCTTTTTGGTTTACCAGAGACCAATAAATTTTTGGATAAAATGAAAAAAATTAGCTTTAGTATCGTTGGTGTTTTCAAAAATATGTTTGTGTCTCCTGAAAAAAAACAGTATCTATTTTTCTTGCTCGTAAATTTTGCGCTGATGATTTACCAGATGTCATTCACGCTTTTTTTGAATGAGAGGTTTGGTATTTCTGGAGAAGTTAGCTGATATATCCTAGGGGTCTCTGGACTGATAATGATCATCAATCAGTGATTTTTACTCAAAACTTTTTGGTTAAAATATTTTACTTACAAAAAATTGATTTCCATTAGTTTGGCAGGTATGGCACTGTGTTATGGATGAGCCTTCTTTTTTAATCGAGCATGGCCAGTGATTGTCCTGGTCACTCTTAGTGGTTTTTTTCAATGAGTTTTCCGTCCGGTATTTCAAAATATGATTCTGTGAAATAAAAAAGAATGAATCTGATTGGTCAATGGGAATTTAGCGGCACTTTCAAATCTCTCTAATATTTTCTGACCTATTTTTGGTGGATATCTTATCGATATGTGACTTTCTCCTTTTGGGGTCGTGGCATTCCTTATCGTTGTGGCGTATGTTTATGCTAAAAAATATCTTCATAGTAAGGTTGCGTAATTTTGCTTGAATTTCTCTGACAAGAAGGTAATACTGTCAGTATACTATTCAAATCTCTGGTAATGTA
>CAYUVZ010000113.1:0-2593 GCA_964448265.1 uncultured Candidatus Peribacteria bacterium
ATCTTATACACTATCGAAGGATAAGGATAATACCTGATATTAGTAATGATCTCTGTAAACGCTCCAGCAACTTGAGAAGCAAACACGATATCCTGCAGAAAAATCTGATCAATATACATCAGCACTTGTTTGGCAAAGTTATGCAAGTCCACACCTTGATTGTGAATCTCATCGATCTTGTCGAAAATCACACGAATATCTCCAGATTTTATTAATTGTAAAAAATCTTTGATCAATGTCTCAGAAGCCACACCAAGAAATTTGGTAATATGCCCTTCATCGATATCTCACAACACACTGACCTGATCAATATATTTGACAGCATCACGGACACATCATTCTGAAATTTTAGCGATTAATTCCAAAGCCTCAGGAGAAGAGGTAATCCCTTCTTGCTGACAGATAGTTCACAGATGCTTCATAATCTCAGCTCTATTCACCTTCTTGAAATTAAACACCTGACAACGGGAGACAATAGTATCAGGGACTTTATGAATTTCCGTCGTGGCCAAGATGAAACAGACATTATCTCTCGGCTCTTCTATCGTCTTGAGCAACGCATTGAAAGCGGGTTTACTCAGCATATGGACTTCATCTATCACATAGATTTTTTTCTTCAAAACAGCTGGCGGATAAGAGGCTTTGTCCAGGACCACTTCTCTAATATTTTCCACTCCCGTATGAGACGCGGCATCTATTTCTACATAATCCAAAGTCTTGCCTTCATTGATAGTCTGACAATTGGCACAGGCGTTACAAGGATTGCCATCATGCAGATCCAGACAGTTGACGGCCTTCGCGATCAACCTCGCAATAGTCGTTTTACCAGTCCCTCTAGGTCAAAATAGGAGATAATTATGATGATGCTGGGTATCGCTCCTCATTTGTGCTTTGATAATTTCTGTGACATGTTCTTGTCCAATCACGGCGTCGAAAGTCTGCGGACGATACTTATTCGCTAATGACATGCTTTTCGATAAATAAATAAATCTGATTTTGACTACGGTGTGCTTGTACATATTTGCGCCTGATTTTCAATCACAATACGAGTGCTATTTCCGACGAATTTGACGGTTGACTTTTGAGAGGAAATATATATCTACGGAGCATAAAAAAAATAAATAAAAAAACAGCCTATGAAACCTTCAAAAAAAAGTGAAAAAATTGGATCTTTAATTAAAAAAATTAAGAACCATAACGGGACACCCGTAAATGAGAAAGTTGAAAAAATTGTTAGTTTATTATCAACAGAAAGTAAAAAAATCCCCGACCTCCCATGTACACCAGGAGGCATGGAAAGTACGCGCCTTCCAAATGCAATAGCAGCAGTAGTGAGAGGACATCTTTATGCTTATGCTAAAGAAGAATCTCCAAACATTGAAGTAACAATCCAATTAAATCAAACCCCTAAAGAATTGACAAAAAAAATCAATAGCCTTTTAGGCTATGTTAATCTGCAAGGGAAACTAAATGAAAAAGAAATGATTGTAAAAATTGAAAGAAAAGTAGCATAGCTACTCCACCTATAACATTATTTCATTAACTACCACATGACTTGTTTTATTTAGGCAATTCGGACGGTAGTTTTTTTATTCCAAAATTATTCATCTTAATATTCATCTTCATATTCATCCTCCTCTCACTCCGATTCAAGTCACACGCCAAGATTCTTAAATAGTCTCTTCAACCTTTCATAAGAAAAGTTATCCATAGTTTCAGGATATACTTTATAGTAAGGTTTTTTAATAAGTTTAGGTAAACAAAACCAGAAAAGACTCGCAGGAATTTTCAAGACACGATCACTATCTTTGTATTCAAACTGAAGAAAACTTTCTGCATCAAGACGCGGGTTATCACTGTCTTTTACGGACAATACAACATGCCTTTTCAGATTAGATGAGACATCTTTTATCCTATCCAACTCTTCAAAAAATAATTGAATTTTTTCAGCAGGCACCTTTGTCTTGAGCTCTTCCACGGCAATACAGACAAAATGCTCACTTGGGAAACATAGTGCGTATGTTTTTGCAGGATTCATGGCAGTGTAAATAGCATCCTTAATCTCTCTGGTAATGATAAACATCTCATCAGAAGATCCCTTTTCCTTTCAAGCAGGAAAATAATTCACATTATCCTTTTTGTGAAGATTAGTTATTTGGATTTTCCTTAAATGTGCTGCATTACATTTTCTTGCCATTAAAATAATTATCTACCAAATAAATATACAGGTATCTTATAGTTATTCTCTGCAAAAAGTCAATACTACGGGACTAATGATTAAAAATCAACCCATATCAGCCATTGTCACCTTTGAGAAATTTAGCAACCCTGGCGATAGTAGTAGAAGAGGCTCAAGTCACTTTTTCAATGTGCTTATAATTTTCTCACACATACAATCTTTTGGCAATATCCAACCTAAGCGAAAATTCTACAATCTCATCTTCCGTGAGTAGATCTCTAAGAAACGAAAATGCCTCATGTTTGGTTTTTAGCTTGAGAAATGCCTTTTGCAAATCTAAAGAGACTTCCTGTAAATGATGGTTATCCATAATGATTATTAGGAGTAAATATTTAAATAATAGTGATTCGATAC
>CAYUVZ010000114.1:0-2520 GCA_964448265.1 uncultured Candidatus Peribacteria bacterium
GAGATTATATATACACCATATATACAATGTATAATCTTTATTTTCTTATCGAATACATGACTCAATCTGTCGTTATCGCAAAAATAGATAATAAAATCAAACAACAGGCTCAGGAACTAGCTAAATCTTTTTGATTGAATTTGAGTTCATTGATCAATGTCCAATTGAGGAATTTTATCAATACCAAAAAACTTACTATTGGCGAAGTGGACGATACCCATCGATCTTATTATGAAAACAATCCAGAATATGTAGATGTAAATGTATCAGCCAAAGAGTTTATCAAAACTTTAAAATCTTATAGTAAGAAAGATGGAAGATCGGATAAAATATATTAGGAAACTTCCCGACAAACTATATAATCGTATTATGTGTGATGTGCAGATGATTTTTTCTTGAGATTTGAAATGACTTGATATCAAACCTTTGAAATGACAGCCCTGAAAGTATAGGTATAGACTATGAACCCTGAGGATAATTTTTGAGAGACATTGAGATGAAATAAAAATTATCAAAATCTGACCTAGGGGCGATGTATATCATGACTAATTTTATTTTTGCTGTTAAAATGTTTATGTATCTCCTCTTTTTCTTCATTCTTTGAACTATTTTCTGATCATTTGGATCAGTGATTTTGACGAGATTTGAAAAGGGAGTGAATATGAAATCATTAAAATCATTCGTAATGGGACATTCAAAATGCCCAGACTGTAAGCATAAACTTTCATGGAAAAATCTGATTCCTTTGATAAGTTTTGGTGTGCAAAAAGGAAAATGCCAGTATTGTAAAAAAAACATTTCACGAATGTATCCCGTGTTGGAATTTTTATGTGGAATTATTTTTGTCGCGTCATTTCAAATAACAAAAGATATGGGGACGGGAGTAATTATTTTGGGAATGTTGACGAATTGGTTGCTCGTGCTCATTTTGGTTTTTGATGTCATGAAATATAAGCTTCATATGGTGGCACGAGGGATGCTAGTCGCCGTCTGAATACTTGCGAACATCATGTTGTCGACAGGACATATTATTTGGGCAGGAATTTGTGTAATAATTTTTGCTTGAGTTTTTTTGTGCATTTATTATTTCGCAAAAATATATACCAAGCGAAGATTTAAAATTTCATGAGAATGATTTGGTATGGGTGATGTCTATCTGGCGGGGACGATAGGCTTATTAATTCCGCTAATTATCAAGGATATCTCGTGGATGAAATTGATCGAAATCTTAGTCATCTGGACATTGTGCAGTAGCGTAATCGGTTTGATTTGGTCAGCTTTTTGATTATTACTAAAAAAAATATGTAAGCGTACTCCCTTATTTATCTCCAAATATTTATCGAGTTTTGCAATTCCATTTTTCCCGTCGATGATTATCGCATTTCGACTGATGATATGGCAACTGCCCTTTTTACTCGCTCTCTTCTTCCCATGATCGTAAAGAATAAAAAAAATGTTTCGGAAAATATTTCAAAGTACGGAAATATCCTGACCGCAAAATTTTTCGTTTTTGCTATCATCACGATAGGGTGTTACGCACTCGCATTTTCTAAATTGTTCATCCATGCGCAAATCCTGGCAGCGATGTTGCGGATCCTTTTGTTTTTCATTTTTTTCCATTTCGCGTATCTCTCACTTCGCAAAATTTCATTGAAATATCGGATCGGGGCACTTTTAATTCTCTCAGTGCTGGAGGGAATTTTGGTCTGATTTGATCATACGCTATTGCTCACAGGAGTACTCGTATGGAATGCAGGCATCGTCATGCTCGCGCGATATCTCCATGGAGAATCTCATGATACGCTGAGTTTTAATTCGCGAGGATATTTTAGTGTGGGAGGATATATTTTCACGGTATTCGTCACTGTCTGTCTGAGTTTTACGCTGTTGGCGATGTATGCGAAATTCCCATTTAACTGTCAAGATTTGTCTAATGCGTCAAATAGCGTGGTAGATTTTGTTTCTCATCCGTTTGAGCTGGGAGTGAATCAAGTGAAAAATACAAAAACCTGAATTTCAAATTTTTTCTGAACGACAATCAAAGATGTAAAAAATCTGAATGTCCCCGCGGATGGTTTGCCTACGACGATGTTTGAGAAATTGAATGCGTACAAAAAAAATATGATTGATCAGGCGTTGAAGGACAATCATACCGTCAATATGGGAATCTGTGATTATGTTTTGACTCAGCTCAATGGAGTATATGCCAATCCATGATTCCAAACTTCCGCGATTGTATTAATGTTTTTGCTGATGTATGGATTTGTGAGGATTACTTTTTATATTATGGAAGGCATCGCATATCTGATTTTCAAAGTGTTGTTTTGGTCGGGAGTATATAAGACGAGGACTGTGATGAAGGAGGCGGAAGAGATAGAGTAAAAATTGGAGTTTATGATTTGAGGGTACAAACCCACCCGACCTCCCTTCATAAGGGAGGCCAAAGGAATCTTTAAAATAAATTAACTGAATCTAAATTAACTCTTGTAAAAACTTTCCATGAAGTCCCCCTTACGAAGG
>CAYUVZ010000115.1:0-2499 GCA_964448265.1 uncultured Candidatus Peribacteria bacterium
TTATTAATCTGAGCTTAAATAAAGGTTAAATCACAAACTACAACCAATATAACAAAAATACTTATAACAAAATGATTTCTAGGCGGTTTATAAGTGTTTTTTATTATATAACAAAGATTTCAATGGCAAAGACTACTACAGAAGTTATTACTCCAGACTTCGCAAATGAAGAACGCAACGGAGAGATTGCTACTATCAAAAGTTTAAAATTTATTCCTCAAAAAGAAAAAGATTTGATTATTAAAAGAATACAGAGCATGAAAGAGAAAGAACTCGTTGAAATACTCTCTGCTCAAGAAGAAATGAAAAAAAAGCTTCTAGAAAGAGGTCCCATGACTTCTCTTCAGACAAAAATTCTTGAAAAGGAAAATATATCTGATCATTACAGACAATGTTTGATAGTCATTACCAATGAATTAATCGAGAATAAAGAATGAGGCTTTTTAGCAAGGATCAATGATTGCGTCAGTTTCACATCAGCAGGGGAATTGAATGTTGATGATAATGATTTATTGCCGGCTTCAGATAACGATGAGAAAAAATGAAAACAAATAGAATATCTCGATTCAAGAATATGGAGAGATATTGTACGCAGACTAGAAGAATGCAATGGATCTAAGTAAAAAAGTTCGCAATTAAATCATTTTAGCTATCATCAGATATAATAATGGTCGAAATAGAATGAGAGCAGAATATATTAAATAAAAATCCTAACACTCATACTGCGCCCATTTCGAATATCCAGACATCCACCAAGGATGAAATCCTTCAAGTAAATTGAGCAGACCGTCCAGCAGAGGAGCTGCTTTTTTCTTTGAAGCAAAAAATTCTTTCCAAACCATGAATGTCTCCTCATCATAAAAAATGGATGACTGACAAAGTCGAAGTATTATTTCAAAACAAAGATCAGATTTGATTAGAAAAACTCGATAAAGGAATCGAATTTAATAATCAGAAATTGATTCTCAACACCCCTGAAGGACAACTCAAATTTGCCTCTCATCAGGCGGGATATGAAGAAGTCAAAAATATCCCATGACTTGAAAAAAATCGAAATATCCGGACAAGAAATCCAGAGGCCAAAGGAAAAGAATGATTGTATGCAAATCGATCTGCTATAGAAAAAATGAAAGAAGCAGGGAAGAAAATATGTACAGAAAAACAATTACTCGCTGCGGCGAATATCTTTCCATGAGACAGTGAATGTACTGCAGATAAATGTTCAACCAAAGTAAAAGATTTCTTTGATCTCTTGGGAGTAGAGCAGTATGGATCTTACAGCCCCTATACTATCGATGATCAGCCAGCAGGATGACGGAGCAATCATCACCGTTTCTTGTGGTCTTCGACTGACAAATCTTATTTATGATGCAGAGAAAAAGGCAAAGATGAAAATGGCATCGAATATCCAGAATCAGGCAAACTTCTCAACTATCACAAGGATTGCGCATTAGGTGTCTGGTTTTTGGAAGAATAAATTAAATCTGATTCAATTTCAAAAACCCCTCGTCAATTTCTACGGGAGCGTGATAAAAGTGTTTGATGAGAAAATCAGATTATTATTTAGTGATTTCAAATGATGGTCTAGGGAAGTCTGGCATATATTTTGCGTCATTGCTAAAATCGTTACTCTCTGGCTCAATAAATTTTATAGTAACTCCACATTCTTTGGATACCTCATCCATTATTTTTTGAAATTTTATTACTACAAGATCATATATTTTTTTTCTATCAGTGTTTCTAATTATCTCTCCATTCTTATCGAAGTATTCTTCTTTGAAATATGCTTTTATCGTTTCATCGCATGTATAAAATTTATTTTTGGTCCATTTATTCGGTCCATGATCTTTATAAAGCAACTTCCCATTTACCATTTTGAATCCACCAAAATCTATATCATTCCCTGATATAAATTCAGCTTTCCCTCATTTTTTCAAAAGTTTGGCTGCAATAATCAAGGTCTGTTTGATTCCATCAAAATTAAGATTGAGTGTCTCTTTTTGTGTATCATAATCATTAAAAATGCAACATAAAAGATGATATGAAAAAATATCAGCTACGGTTTCATGTCAGATTAAATTTTTAATTTTCGAAATTGAATTTGTGTCTGTCAGATTCGCTTGTATCCCATCATAAGGATTCAATCCATCAGCATATACGAGATCTATAGGAACATATCTCATACCATTTCTCACAACTCGTTTAGTCCCAGGTTGTCTTTTCCCATAAATTCAAGCTGCAAATTCCAGATGAATCTCTTGAGCAGCCATCTGCCGTCCCACAGCTAACAATAGTGCATTCAAAGTATGTGGTCAAAATAGCCCATCGATAGGTAGCATCTCTGGTTTCATAGAGATGGGAGAAAGCGGAGTTTTATTTTGCCTTTTATTGATAGCATTGATATACACCTGGAGGAGCATCAATTTATCACTCTTGGGTTCATCTTTTTGTAATTTCAATTGTTGAGAAATATCTCTGATGATTCACATGATATTAGCT
>CAYUVZ010000116.1:0-2478 GCA_964448265.1 uncultured Candidatus Peribacteria bacterium
CGGTTGCCCGAACGGCTGCTTTCAAGGCAGCTGCATTCAACCACTCTGCCATCTCTCCACAAGATATGAGTCGTTTTTGGTAGTTGAATGACTTGCAAGGGTAAATAGTAGCTTTTTCGGGTTGATTTTCAAGGTATAAATGACTAAGCTCATTTTCAGCTATTTTAACACATAAGAAGCCAATCCTATGAAATATTCCCTCCAAACAGGAGCCAACAACCCCATACTGAGAAGCATCTCTGATGCCGTAGTGAAAATCGACGATGAAATCAAAGAACTCGCGCTCATCTTGAGAAAGATGATGTGGAGTAATGATGGAGTCGGCTTGGCATCACCTCAAATAGGCAAAAATCTGAGAGTCATCGCTACAACCCAATGGGCCAAAAACAAAGATAGAAAAAAACTCTTGAGCGAGACCCTGATGATCAATCCTGAAATCACAGAAGCCTCCAAAGAAACTATTATCTTTGAAGAAGCCTGTATTTCATTACCAGACATTACTGGAAATGTAAAAAGACACAAAAATATAACAGTCCACTATATGGACATCAAATGACACAAACAGACAAAAAAATACAAAGACTTCAATGCCGTCATCATCCAGCACGAAATCGACCATCTAGATGGGATATTATTTGTAGATAAGATAATGAAGAAAAAATAACCCGCGAATAACTTCTCTATAACGGACTCACAATATTTTTTAAACTCGGATTCGTAACCTGTGTATACATCTGCGTCGTACGGATATTATTATGTCCCAACAAAACTTGCACATAACGGATATCTGTTCCATTTTCTAACAAGTGGGTAGCAAACGAGTGACGGAGCGAATGAAAGGTAGCCGGCTTAGTGATGCCTGCTTTTTCTAAAGCATGATGAAAGATATTGTCCAAAGTCCTAGCATGAAGCACACCTCATCTCTCACTTTCAAAAACATATTCATCTGGTTTTTTCAACGCACAATATTTTTGCAGGTCTTCACGGATCTTCTCGGAAAGGATACTTATCCTATCTTTCTGTCCTTTGGCTCATTTGATATGGATAGTTAACGAATCAAAATCCAGATCTTGCACACGCAAGTCTCTCGCTTCGGATATCCTCAAACCTGCACCATACGCGACCATCAACAGTAATCTATGTTTTACATTAGAAGACGCGACAAATAGTTTTTCCAGTTCTAATCTAGAAAGCACAATAGGTAATTTTTTCGGCTCCTTAGACAATTTGATATCTATAACAAAAGAACAATGAATAATCTGACTACAAAAAAACTTAATCACATCTTTATACAAATTGACTGTCTTCGGCGCTTTCCCTTGCTTTTGGAGATATAATATAAAATCAATAATCTTTTCACGAGAAATATTCGGAACATCGCCATTGATCCATTTTAAAAAGTAAGAGAAACAATGAGTATAGATTTCCACAGTTCTCGGACTGTAGTTTCTTTGCTGGAGTTCTCTAGTGAGCTGGGAGAGGTAATCTTGCATGATGAAGTAATTAAAAAAATAAAATGATTCGATTTCTCTATCGATATTTTACCAGATACCTGAATGTATCATCTTTTCTCTGAGATATACTTGGAGTTGGTCTTTATCAGGCAAATATGATTTATATTCTTTGGCAAAGATATTTTCTTGGCCTGGAGATAGAGTATACTGTAAAACAATATCATCTTTCTCTCTACACAAGATTAGTCCTATTGTAGGATTCTCTTCGGATAGTTTAATTTCGCTATCATAATAATTTACATACATTTGCATCTGTCCGATATCTTGGTGAGTTACTTTTCCTATTTTGAGATCTACAAGAAGATGACAACGCAGAAGACGATTATAAAATACAAGATCAATATAATAGTCATCTATCTCTGCCCTAATTCTCTGTTGTCTTGCTACAAAACTAAATCATTTTCACATTTCCAGTAGAAACATTTGTAGATTATTGATGATAGCAGTCTCAAGATCTTTTTCAGTGTAACGATGGTCTTGATGTAATCACAAAAACTCTAGTATATATGAGTCTTTAATCATATCAGATCATGTTTCAACAATTGCTCATTTCTGGGATAATTTCATAACGCCATTTTTATCCTTGCTGAGAGCAAGTCTTTGATATAAAGCACTGTTGATTTGTCTATCAAGTTCTCTGAGAGATCGCTTCTCTTTGGATGCTTCTATCAGAAAAAAGGCTTGTTCATTAGGATCTTCAAGATGCATAATACGAACGATATGAGACCATCATAAGTTATGAATTCCGCCCACACTGTCGGCGAAATTGGGGAACATAAGAAAAAACTGTCTAAACTTTTGTAAACTTCTTTCAGAAAATCCTTTCCCAAACTGATCGGTAAGATCATGAGAGATATGTTTCAATAATTCTGCCCCATATTTAGCTCTATCTGTTCATGACTGATCATACTCCACGATATGCTTTCCAATATGTCGATATGTCTGTACCATAGTAGTATTAATC
>CAYUVZ010000117.1:0-2458 GCA_964448265.1 uncultured Candidatus Peribacteria bacterium
TATCTCAGTAGCGTAGGGGTAGAATATTTTATTTCCTTTGAAGATGAGCTAGGCTATTTATATGGCTTCGCAAGGCTTCTTTTGCCAACCCCAGAAAATGCCATCGAAGCGGAATGATTATGAAAAGAAACTGCCATCATCAGAGAGTTACATGTCTACGGACAAGTCGAATCACTTAATTCAGCGATTAAACATTCTAAAAAGGTTCAGCATACAGGATTTGGTACACAACTTATGGAATTCTCAGAAAAAATTTCCAAACTCGCTAAATACAAAAAACTTTCCGTAATTTCCTGAATTGGAGTACAGGCATATTACAAAAAGCTTGGATATAAACAGGAGGGGAGTTATATGGTGAAGAAAATATAATATAAGGTGCAAAGGAGACAATGGTGCAAGGGTTTAAAGGACACTTTCATACCTTTGCCCCCTTCGAACCTTTGCCCCAATATTTTAAATATCTATATCCTTCACTGTCTTCGCATGCGTGAGGATAAAGTGCTTTCTGGACTGCACATCTTCACCCATCAAGATTCTAAATAATCTATCAGCCTCTTCAGCATCTTCGACATTGATTTGCTTCAATTTTCTTCCATTGGGATCCATAGTAGTTTCCCACAATTGCTCAGCATTCATTTCTCCTAGACCTTTATATCTCTGGACTTCAGTTTTTTCTTTGTCGAATCCATACATCTCTGGAGTGTGCGTTTCTTCATAGATATATTGTTCTTTTTTACCTTGAGCGAATCTATAGATAGGAGGACATGCCGCATACACATGACCATTTTCTAGGAGTGGCCTCATAAATCTAAAGAAAAACGTCAACAACAGCGTCCTAATATGCGCTCCATCTACGTCGGCATCGGTCATGATGATGACTTTGTCATATCTCAATCATTCCATATCAAAATTATCTTTCACTCCTGTACCGATAGCAGTAATCAGAGCTTTGACTTCGTTATTTGCCATAATTTTTTGGATCACCGCTTGCTCTGTATTCAAGATCTTACCTCTCAGTGGCAAGATGGCTTGGAAATTGCTATCGCGTCATTGTTTAGCACTTCCTCACGCAGAATCTCACTCTACAATATACAATTCAGTACCTTCAGCGCTCTTTTGGGCACAGTCAGCTAATTTACCTGGCAATACTCATCCTGCCAAAATATTTTTCCTCAATACTGTCTCTTTGGCAAATTTGGCAGCCAATCTTGCTCTAGCAGCTAATTCTACTTTTTCGAAAATCTTATTAAACTCTTCTTCATTTTCTGTGAAATATTTTCTCAAATATTCAGTGACTACTTTTTCTACTTCAGTTCTGACATAAGAATTTCCAAGTCTTCCTTTTGTCTGACCTTCAAATTGTGGTTCAGGAATCTTGACCGTCACGATGGAATACAATCCATCAATCACATCGGCATATTGAAACTCTCAGATTTTTTTATTGATCTTATCTTTTTCTTTTCCTATCTCGTTGATGACATTTAACAATGCAGATTTAAATCACAAGACATGAGATCATCCATCTACGGTCGGGATATTATTTACGAATGAGAGCATATGATCATTTGTCGTATTTACAAATTGGAAAGAGATTTCTACTAGGCAATCTGTCCCTTCTTGATTGATATAATGCACAGATGATGAAGTAGGCTGAGTTCCTACTAGATTTTTCAACCATGTTTTGATCCCTCATTCAAAGAAAAATCTTTGTTTAAATCCAGTTTTTTTATGTACGAAATTAAATGTAACTCCTGGAGTCAGATATGCTGACTGTTTCATCCTCGCAAGTTCGATAGGCTGAGAAAATTCAGTGGATTCAAAAATAGTAGGATCTGGTTTAAATTTTACGCTAGTTCCGACTTTGTCGCTTTCACCTATCTCTTTGATTTCTCACTGGGGGATACCTCTCTCAAATCTCTGAAAATATTTTTTCCCATTTTTGTAGACGGTAACTTCCAACCATTCAGATAAGGCGTTCACAACAGAAGCTCCTACTCCATGCAATCATCATGAAATCTTGTACACATCTTTGTCAAACTTACCTCCCGCATGAAGCACAGTAAAGACTGTCTCTAATGCAGATTTCCCAGTCTTGGAATGTTTATCTACGGGAATTCATCTTCCATTATCATGGACAGTGACAGATTCATCTTCATTGATAGTAGTGGTGATGGTAGTACAATATCCTGCCAAAGCTTCATCCACAGCATTATCTACGATTTCCTGTACGAGATGATGTAACCCTCTAGCATCTGTAGAACCGATATACATTCATGGTCTCTGTCTCACAGGTTCCAATCACTCCAATACTTTGATGTGCGATGCATCATAATCCTTTGAACTCAATGGTGTCATGCTTAATTGAATATAATAAAATAAACATATTTATTAATTAACGAACCAAAAAATTTTAATCTTATTAATTTTTTAATCTTCTTAATCTTCTACATAGTAGTCA
>CAYUVZ010000118.1:0-2443 GCA_964448265.1 uncultured Candidatus Peribacteria bacterium
ATATTATGTAGACTGGGAGTATAATTTCAAAACAGAAAAAATAGAAAAATTAAGAATTGGGGCTAATTCATCAGAAGTAAAAAAAGATAAAGAATATTTTGAACAGTGAGAAAATATTGAGAGTTGATTAAAACAATTTTCAAGTGACATTCATAAGAGGATACTTAATACCTACAAAAAATGAGTAATTAAAGAATGACTTTTAGAAATAGATAAAGAAAGTATTAAACAAAAATATGCATAGGCGAAAGTGATTTGAGCTCATGTACAGATCATGTCCAGATTGTATCAAACAATTTTAATTACAATTACATCATAAATGGAAAACTTTAAAAAACTAGATGATGGATCGATTCTCTGTATCCCGATGGGGAAGAAGTTTTCACTACTTACTGCAAAGCCTAATTGAAAGGATATTTTTGATGGAAGCTATAAAGATGAAAAAGGTGATGTTTGAGTAAAGTGAATAACATACTTTACCGGTGTAGCCGCAAGAAGAGAAATAAAGAAACAACACAAAAAAATTCTTAAAGATGAAACCGAAGTGTGAGAACTTGTTGAATGTTTCCCAAGTAAAAAAATGGAACAGATATATAATTTTATAAAGTTCTTTTGATTTGGGGAAATGTGATTTTTATCATCAAAAGTTTTATTATCAACAAAAAACAAGTGTCGGGTGATCTCATGAACTATTAGCTACGAAGAAACATTAGACATGTTTAAATGTGTTACTGACTGATTAGATGCAGTACCGGATTGATGCTGGTGGTGGTTGGAAGCCTGTTCAAATCTTTATTGTTTGGTAGAAGAAGATGCACATCCTATCTTTGTTTGTGAGGATTACTAATTAAATAATAATACATGCAACTAATTTAATAAAAATTAACCCATTCTACTCAGTACGATGAAATTATCTCTTCATAAATATCTTTAGCTTTAATAATATCCGTTGTTTGCTCTAGTCCATAAACTACATCGTCTCTTTTTTTGATAAGATCTACTTGTAACGTTGATAATGTATTATAATTGATCTTGCTTTTGAATTGAGATCGTTTAATTTTAAACTCTTCTTTTGTCGGCCACACGAACGACTTTATAATATAACTATCATGAATTATGGATAGTTCATGTAATGTATCAAGTTGGAGCATATTTAATTGATTAAGAACGAAAAATCATCTATATTTGTTTGTGATATCCTCCTGTATAACATCAGATAGCATTTTTATATATTTATCCAATTCTCTCAATCTTTCTTTGGGCTTCTGACTAAGGATATTCTCTATTAATCATTTTTTTAGTGAGGGAATTCGTGGAGCAGAGATTAGTGTCCCAAGATAAATTGTATGCAAGTAATCACAAATTATGAGTGCCAATATAGGATATTCGTCTTTTAGAAGATAAATTAGTTGTTTTGATTTTACACAATGATCGGTAGATTCATTACCTATAAGATGTCTTAGTGTATTAAACTCATCGGTGTATTCCATTGAAGCCTCATAAAAACATAAAAGTTTTATGCTTAAAGCAATATTTAATCTATGACTATTCAAATCGGCTAGTCCTTGAGAAGACGCACAGAGAATCCAAAACAAGGATCATCATTACTACGAAACACGGTATACTTATTGATCTCTACACGACCACCATCAGACAACCAACAATATGCACCTCTACCAATACCACTGAATTCCTTGACATTAGGATCCCGAGATCATGGGAACATATTTTCTCAATTCTTTTGAAAATTATTTTTTAAAGATTCTTGATGTTTCTCACTACTTTCACACCTTGTTATTTCCATTTGTTCATAACTTGGCAATTTTGTCTGCAATCATAAATTAAGCACTGCATTCCGATTGAATAATTGTTCTCATATGAGATGTTTTGGTATGATTCCATCCATGTTCCCCTCATCAATGTATTCTCGGACAAAAGCATCTTTTCACGGACCATCAATTTGTTTTTTTATTACAAAAATAATTTGTCCTGTTAAATTAGTAGTTCCGTGTGCTTCTCGACCATTCTTCGATTTTTCAGCTAATGATAAATCTTTATCTATTTTATAATTTTCTTTTTCAAGTTGTGAATTTTTCATTTTTCGCTTAAGTAATAGTAAAGTAGCTAATTTACAATAATAACAGCTCTCCAAGTTGTCTAGTTCTTGAGCAGACGCAAGGAATGACAACCACCCAAGTCAAGGACAGTTTCATCATAATCTATCTTCTGCCCGTACCATACAGTTACACAGGCACCATCTGACAACCAGCAATTTGCATACATACCAATACTATGAAATATTTCATCATATGGATTCTTAGACCCAGGCAACACATTTTCTCAATTTTTTTGAAAATTATTTTTCAAGAATTCTTGATGATTAGCTCATCTAATAGCTACCATTTGATCGTAATTGGGAAGTCTTTTTTCTAATCATAAATTA
>CAYUVZ010000119.1:0-2421 GCA_964448265.1 uncultured Candidatus Peribacteria bacterium
CTTCTGGATTTCTAATAAGTTTGGCGATGCGGTAGCTATTGTCCTGTACTACACTTGATAATTGTTGGATACCGTAGTTTTCACCTGTCTCTTGTTGAGATAAGAAGGCAATAAATTTCGCCCATTTCTCTACGCTCCATTTGATATTTTGTATTTTGACTTTTTTCGCTTCCATCTTTCCTTTGAGGTTTTCTTGATCTAGATTGTTTGCTTCTTTTTTGTTCATCAGATCAACTTGTCTTGCGAGAAGATCACTCATATCTTTGTAATCTCAGTCAGTTTTATCGATTTTTTCATCTAATTTGGTAATTCCGTTGATTACCATATTGAGTCCGTTTTGGATGCTGTCGCTTTCCTTGATTTTTTCTTGGAGCATATCGTCATATATCTTGTCAGTTCGATCTGCGATGGACAACATATTGTCTTGTGTACCCTTTTCTTGTTGGGCCAAATATCATTTCATGTATAGATTAGTCAACTCTATATCGTATTCTATATATTTTTTTACATAATCAATATCTGCAATTTCCTTGTTGATCTGTTGGAACAAGAAAGTTTGTTTGTCTTGCTGTTCGTTGGTAGATTTTTTCTTTTTGAAAAGGATTTGATTCTCATTTGATTTTTTCAAACGAGTATTTACATCTTCAATTTTTCCAGAAGCAGCTAAAGCTTTGATATCTTTCTCGTTTTGATCAATCTTTGCTTGCATATCTAGGATGTCCTTTTGTATTTGGATAATCTGTATTTCAATATTTTTTGCATATATGACCAAAGGTTCTCTACATTTATCAAGCATTTGTCCGTAGATAGTGTAGTTCTCCAATAATTTGTATCCTAGGATAATGCTGGATGTAATTTTTTTGTCATTAGCTTTGGACATTTGATTGGAAACAGAATCTTCTTTTGCTTGTTGTGTAGAAAGCTGGATTCTTTTATCTTCTGGGCTTTGTTTCATTGTGTTGATAGCGTCAGTGATTTTTTTGAATTCCGCTTTGAGCGAATCTATATGAGCGTTTGTATTCTGAATTATTCATTTGAAGTCGTCTAATCCTTTTCCGATTAAACTATCTTTCTGATTTAAGACATTGGTATATTGTGCCTTTTGTGCGCTGATGAGATTTCTCATAATGTTTTTGTAATTTGCGTACAATGATTGGATTTTTTCCTTCTGTTGAGGGATTTTGTTGTTTTCCATATCTTGTTTTTCTCCGATCTTGGAGAGAATTTGTTCTTTGGCTTTGGCAATGTTTTTGTTGAGAGTGAGCTGGTTGAATTCTATTTCATGTTTCTTTCCCAAAGATGCGGAATCGTTATTTTGTCCTGATCCATACTCAGTATATTCGATTTTTAGTTTGTTTAAGTCAGCTTCCATATTGGTTTTTTCATCAGAGAGATTTTTGATTTCATTGCCGATGGCTATCAATGAATTTTGCATCTGTGAAAGTATTTCTTGCTGAGCATCGATTTCTTTCATGGTTGCGTCAAAAGAGGCGCGATAGTTTTTGACCTGGTCGTTATCTTGAATATTTCTGAAGACATCAGGTTCAAATTTTATATTTTTGATCTGTTCTTTTCTGTTGGTAAAGGTTTTCTTTTCATTGTCCAAAGCTGAAAGTAATCCAGCATCGTCTGTAGTCCCCTTTCCTTTCAAAACTTTCGTTTTCCCTCAGGCAATAGTTATCTCTACATCCTGTCCATTGAGAAGATCGTTTATGAAATCTATCACTTGATTACAAAATTTACCTGAAAGTCAGTTCAAGTCTTTTTCTTTCTTTAATGTATTTTTGAAATTTTGGATTTGTTTTTTGAATAAGTCTCCTTTTTTATCATCAGAGAAAATCACTGCTTGTGACATCTCGCTGAGATTAGCTTCTAATGCTTTTTGAAATTCGAGAAATTTATCGTGCATAAATTCAGCTTCACGATTTTTGTTGACCGTAGTCATTTCGTCTGTTATGATTGTGTTCAAACTGTCTTTGGTTGATTTTTTCAAAGTGTCTGTCGGTGCATTGACATCGATCTTTGCTGATAAGGCATTTTCGATTTCAGTGCCTTGGGTTGTTGTATAGCCTGCGATTAGTACGGCAAGCGTGCCAGATACGATGATCACTGATGAGTTTGTTGAATTTTTCATAGGATGAAATTATGAAAATAAATAGATTACTTATATCGATAATCATTTGCTAGCAAAAGTCAAGTCTATTTTTGTAGAAGATTTTTTAATGGCGGTATAGGGAAAAAATGGCGGTATAGGGAAAAATATGGTATTTTGCAAAAAAGAATATTGTTATTCATAGCAAGTAACGCAAAAAGTGCTGGAAAGCTTACTTTGATAACTAGTTCGGCGTTCGTCCTCCTCCAGAGGACAAAATCAAATGGTCTGGACCCCGGTGTGTACCGGGGCGAGGTGATTTTGCCTAG
>CAYUVZ010000120.1:0-2409 GCA_964448265.1 uncultured Candidatus Peribacteria bacterium
TTAATATCCATCCAAATGCTCTGATACTATCACAGCAGCAGGTCTTGATTCAAAAAAACTTATTTCAGCATTATGTAGATTATTTTCATCTCGCATAATCACAACAGGAGTTCTACCCATACCTGGTTCGCTACCAATAGTCACGACATGTATATTCTTATATTCTTCCTCATGTTCTTTTGACAAATTATTATATGTTGTATATTTTGGCACATTTTCTAATTCAAATACTTGGACACAATTTCGAATTTTTTCACTAGTTGTTTTTCATGGGAAGCTATCAATAAATAATTTCGCTGATTCTAATGAATCTAATGATTTACCTTGTATTCAAGCCTCTTTTTCAATTTCTTTTTGTACCTTATCTGCAAAAAAATTATATTCCTTATATTTGTTTTTTCAATCAGTCAAAACTCCTTTTATTTTTTCTCATAAAGAAGCTTTAGGTAATAAAATAGAATATTTTTCTTTCATTTTAGGAATTTCTATTCCTCCATCTGAAGCAATTTTAATGTTTGCCTGCATTTCTTCTTGTTGTTTTGGAGTAAGTTTTTCCCAGACTTTAGTATAACCTTTATGTTTGGGAAAAGGGTTTTTTCTATTTTCTAACAAAACATCTTTAATTTCACTTTTAGATTTTCAGTTAGATTCCTTCATTTTTACATTTATTCATTCTAATTGATGTAAAAAATCTTTCAAAAAAGGAACTCCATTCTCTCTTTTTACTCCATCATTTAGCAATTCTACAAGTTTAGTCTTAGCTTCCTTGCTATCAAAATCAGATTCTTTGTAACTCAGTAATGTAGTATCAGCATTTTCTATCAAATCTTTGATTTTGTCTATGTCTCTTTCGAGAGTAGTTTTTTCCATAGTTTCCATTGTCATTTTATAAGGTGTTAAAAAATAAATATATCTAATTATACTCCCCCCCCCATTTTGTCAAATATTTTGATACTTTTTTTGAGTAATGGAGAACTGCTTTTTTACGGATTTTTGAAAAATCTTTTGGAAAATTGAGTTTTTTCGTCAAAAAAATGATCAAAATGAGCTTTGAAATGTTTTTGCTTGATTTTGAACAGAATTTAGAAATAATACCAAAAATCATTTTACTTAAAAAAACCTATCACCATGACAGACATTATCGCTTTTATGCAAAAGACCTTTGAAGGTTCAAAGCATACACAAGATAATTTTGAATTTTGGGTTGCAAGAGAATTGATGCCTTTGCTTGGATATACCAAACGAGAAAGATTTTTGGACGCTATACATAGATCGCAAGAATCTTGTAAATCCTCTTGAAAGATAGTCACAGAGCACTTTTCCCCGGCACCGGGAAAAACCTCCGCACAATGAGGAAGGCCAAAAGAAGATTTTTATCTAACAAGATATGCTTGTTATCTTATAGCGATGAACTGAGATACTCGCAAACCCGAAATAGCTCATGCTCAAAACTATTTTGCATTACAAACAAGAACTCAAGAACTTTATCAACAAAGAATGGAAGAAGACAAAAGACTTTCAGCAAGAGGTAAATTAAAAGACACGGAAACAAAAATAGAAGAAACCGTATATTTCAGAGGCATTACAACACAGGTTGAATTTGCAACATTCAAAGATGCCAAAATACAAGTGATGTACGGAATGTCGACTCAAAATCTCAAAAAGCAAAGAAATATCCCGGAAAATAGAGCTCTGGCTGATTTTGATAATGAAGTAGAACTCAAAGCGAAAGATTTTGTTTATGCAATGACGGATCATAATATCAAAACAAAAAATATTAGGTGAAAACATAATCTAACACACGAATTGGTAACTAGTGCAAAAGCCACAAGACAAGCACTTCTGCAAAAAGGTATCGTTCCAGAATCATTACCACCAGCAGAAGATTTGAAAGTTATAGCCAAAAGAAGAGAAGAAGAAAAAAAGATACTGAAAAAAAATGAAAAGAATAAAATTAAAAAAATAACCAAAACTTTAATTTAATTTTTTTTAATTTAATTTAGGGGGGCTTCTTTCTATTACAAAGCAATAGAGTCAATCCAAATTGGGGATACATACCCTCGCACAGCTCGGTCATCTAACAGACTCTACTGTACATCTAATGACGTCCAGCCAGAGTCAAACGTTGTCTGTCATATCCATAACAATCAAGCACTTTCAGAAAGAAAATGGAGGGGCTTTTTTATTTTAGGTTAATTTTTTTTAGAAAACAGATAGGATCAATCTTGCTTGAAGACAGAAAAGAAATACATATATTCACACAAAGAAAACTTTATTTAAAAAATTTATGATGTATACATCCCAAAACATCGAAATCTGTAATGAAAAAATACTTATTGCTTTCAATTTAGAATCTAATATTCTAGTTTTCGAAAATATAGAGATCAAACTACATGAAAGTGTTGATAT
>CAYUVZ010000121.1:0-2380 GCA_964448265.1 uncultured Candidatus Peribacteria bacterium
TTTTACTGACATTTCTATTTTTGCCTAGTACTGACAATTTAACCTTGCTGTGACACTTTGTCTCTGCTGGGCTTGCTTTCTGGGGTGGAATGTGTATAGTAGGGGTATGAAATAAAAATAAAATTTTAAATATATATATTATGAAAAAAATTGTTTTTTTCCTTTGGGCAAATGCCATAAGGATTCTTTTCATCCTATTTGTGTTTTTTTTAACTATGGGGTGGGGAGCCTACTTATTAAATGAGTGCCATATCCCTTTGTGGGTTGGCATCGTAGTAATGGTAGTCATCCTTCTTTATGCTTTGCCGTCTTGGGTAAAGTATGAAGTAACCTTTTATTTTATTGAGTTTATCGCTTTTGTTTCCACAACGATTGTTGTGACCTATAAGGTCATGAGTGAGTTGTTCGCAGGAATAAAACGGATCCATCATCGAATTTCTGGCTGGTTCGCTCATTGGACTGGTTGGTAAATTGAAAAAAAATATTTGTCCTATTATTCGGAGTGCTGGATCAGTTACTTCGAATTTTTTACATTAAAAAAACATCCTCCGTAAAGAAGATGTTTTTGTGAAAATATTTCAGATTAATTATTTTTTCTTGACCAATTCGTAGACACCCTTTTCTATTCTTCTGAACATTTCTTTGTATTTCTGAAGATTGAGCATTACTGTATTTGGGCTGACCATCTTCTCTTTGAGCATTTCTTTGCAAAGCTCTTTGACGTTCATAGGTCTGTCATTTCTCTCGAAAATCCTTACCAAAATCTCTTTGACCATACCACCTTCGTAACCTCGTTCTTTCAATCCGTAGATTCCAAGTCCTAGGTTTACAAACATGTCGTTGTTTTTGACAAGTTCGTTGTGTACGGTATTGCTTTTGACATTTTTGGCAGGGAACCATTCCATAATCTTGGATGGTAATTCCTGGTAGTGGATAGGTTTATTTATCCTTCTCATAGTGTAGAGTACCTTTAACTTGATGGTCTTGGGATTGACGTCAGCGAATGTTGGTAATCCGATCTTGCCGTCAAATACGTTGATCTCTCTGATAGATTCGAAGAAGTTTACGTAGAAAAGATCGTTTTTGAGATAATGAACATCTTTGTAATCTTTCGCAAAATTTTCTTTTAACCATCAGATGAATTCATACAAATCTTGGCTCTTTGCTCTCTTTTCGAAGTATCCAGCGATAGTAAGTACCATCTTGGTAAGTAAGTCTTCGTACAAAGGCTCCAAATAGAACGCTTTGTTGAGATATTTATTTCTCTTCAAATATGTCACATCAAAATCAGAAACCAAAATCAGTTTCAATTCTTGTTTAGTAAATTTGAAAACATTTTTGTTTACCAATTTGGAAATCAAAATGTCTTCGCACAAGATACCTCCATGGACATCAAGAATCTTTTTAGCTTCTTGCAAAACTTCCATATAGGTGTCATTGCCTACGATCAATCTTCTAAATCTCATCAAGGCTTGGGTTTCGATTTGTCTGATTCTTTCTCTCGTCAAAGAATATTCTTTACCAATTCTCTGTAAAGGAATTTCCTTATTTCCGTCCAATCCAAATTTTTTCATAAGAACTAATCTTTCTTTCGGTTTGCAGTAGATCAAAATGTCTTTGAGATTTGTCTTCTCGATATTCACTTTCAACTTCTTGTCGTCCATTTTTACATTAAAGTTCATGAGAACCTTTTAATGAATAAAATTTATTTCTTAAACAGGATTTAGTTTAAGAATTTGCTATTCAATGTCAAGAGATTCTTGAGGTAAAAGAAGGTGGCAAATAGCATTGTCATCTCTGCCTTTTGAGGCATCCTATACGTTGAATTTAAATATCATTACATCACCGTCTTTTACAATGTATTCTTTTCCCTCTAATTTGATCAATCATTTCTCTTTGGCTTTGTTTCGTGATCAGCAAGTTACCAGGTCTGTATATTTCACAACCTCGGCTTTGATGAATCATCTTTCGAAGTCTGTATGGATAGCTCAGGCTGCTTGGGGAGCGGTAGAGGCTATAGGTATCGTCCATGATTTTGTCTCATCTTCTCATGTCGTAAAATAATACATCAGCCCTACTTTTTCAAATCACATTTTGATCAGATCGTTTAATGTCGGGATATGTGTCACCTTATCTACACTTACCAATTCTCTAATAAACTCATCTTTTTCTTCATCGCCCATATCCATCATCTCTGATTCCAATTTTGCACAGACGATTGCAACTGGACTTTGTAATTTTACCATAAACTCTTGTGCTATTCCATGAGCAAATGGAATATCATCTTGTCCGATATTTATCGCATAGATGATGGGTTTCGTCGTGAGGAAGTTGTATGATTTAATCAATTTTTCGTCGTCTTTGGTCAGTTTATCTTTTA
>CAYUVZ010000122.1:0-2368 GCA_964448265.1 uncultured Candidatus Peribacteria bacterium
TCAAACTCCTCTATATATGTTTAAAAAATTACTTTCTCAGGTGGCTAAATTGACCTTTTAATGTACCATATTTTATTTTTTATATGATATATATTTCCTATGAGAAGTCAAGTCTGATTTTTGGTTTTTAACTCCACTCTGAAACGTCGAAAAAGATTCCAAGCTTAGTCAAAAGGGAGATGTCGTTCAACTCGTTACTAGTGACTCCTCATTACACCGTGAATTGTCAGTGTTGATAAATTATTTTTTTCTGACTAATCTTCAAGTGTTGTTGTGCGATGATTTTTTATATTTTTCTAGTACAGGGCCATATCACGATCGTTTTCTCTCTGGACCGTAACCAATTCAAAACCAAGATTCTCGTATATTTTACGCAACTTATCTTCGCTTGCATTTGTGTCTACACGTAAGCAAGGAATATTCTCTTTCGTTGCAAGATTTTCTACGAAATTCATCATTTCATTTGTAAGCCCTTTGCCAGCGAAATGGCGATCGACACATAGCCAATGAATGTATAGTGCTGGTTGTGGTTTGTTTTTATCAATACCAGTCCATTCTTGAGTTTTTGGGTCTTTCTGAATAATCGCAGCTACTGCTGGTTGTCCATCGACAAGTCCAACATAAAACTCTTCCGGCTTTACATACTGAAACAGAAATTGTTTGTTTAGGTTTTGTAATTGCCACCATTTTGATGGATTTTTGCCGCTTTTCAAAAGCCATTCTCCAGCGTTTTGTAGTACGGTTATTATTTTGTCTACATCTTGCGTAAACGATATTTCCATTGTTTAAATGTTAGACCGTAAAAAACACATCTCATTACACCGTGAATTGTCAGTGTTGATAAATTATTTTTTCTGATCAATCTTCGAGGGTTGCGGTGACTACTCTATCGGTCGTAGAAACGATATCGACATGTTCTGCGGAATGGTTAAATCAGAGATTTTTCAAATCTTTTTTCGTAAGTTTTTTTACATCGCCAGCAAAGGTATCACCAAAAGAAGTCCCGATAGCAACATGGGTATTTCCAAATTCTCACCCCATATTTTCATCGAAAAGTGTTTCGCCCATCAGTTTGGTAATATGAGAAAATCTCGAATCGGTCAGACTAAATTCTCCTAATTTATTTGCATTGGGAATGCTGATAATTTCTTTGAGTAGCGCTTTATTTTCTGTCGCGTCGTAATCTACGATGACACCATTTTTAAATTTTAAGAAGATACCTTTGATCATTTGACCATAGCGGAAAACTGGCTGATTGAAGCGCATTCGACCATTTGTTTCTCTTCGATCGGGAGATGTAAAAATCTCGAAGGAAGGAATATTACAGCCAACCCCACACAACCGTTGTCTATTTGATCAGATTTTTATTTTTAGATCTGCATCTTTTGATACGATATGAACAGATTGAATTTTGAGTTGATTTAATTTATTTTTGATGATATCGATTTCTGCATTAATTTTTTTCCATTGTGCGACAGGATCATCGTAGTCCAAATAGCAAGCTTTGATAATCTCGTTTCGGTACTCCTCGAGCGACATCCCGACATCATCGGCCATAGCCTGTGTCCCGTACATGGAAATATTTCGAGATAATTTTCCAGCCATTTCTTTTTTGTCGCGCTCTTGCCTAAATTTTAAACGAGAACTAACTCTCGCGGCAATTTTTTTGGGGTCGGTATCTACAAGTTCATATTTATCTGCTTCGGCGATGATTTGGATCAGATGAGTAAGTTGTTTAACTTTGCCATGAAGGTAGTGCTGAGGATAGTAGGTAATCTGATCATCACTCGCGTGTTCAAAAAAATGTTTACTGACGCCATCTGGGAGATATTCCATAATTGGATGTCATCCCGCTTCGAGGATGGATTTTTGGAGAGGAAGATAAAAGGGTTTTGCGCATTCAGGAATTTGGACCAAAACGACTTCGCCTTTTTTGATTCATTTCCCTCATCGGAGGGCGAATTTGACGAGGACATCGGCGTATTTTTTTAGTAAGGAGGGATCGGGAGAGAACATGAAGAGAATTTAGAATTTAAAATTGAAGAATGAAGAATTTATAATTTAGAATATCCAATTTATAATTTACAATTTACAATTTACAATTTACAATTTACAATTTAGAAATGAAGAGTTAATTTAATTTATTTTATTTTTCAAATCCCCCCAACCCCCTTTAACAAGGGGGCTTCAAAGAATTTGTTGATAAGAGTTAATTTAGAGTTTTTAATTTATTTTTATGTTAACAAACCCCCTTCTATTCCCCCTTCATAAGGGGGACTTAATGGAAATTTATTACAAGAATTAATTTAGATTTTTTTAATTTATTTTAAAGATTCCTTTGGCCCTCCCTAAGAAGGGAGGGTCGGGG
>CAYUVZ010000123.1:0-2361 GCA_964448265.1 uncultured Candidatus Peribacteria bacterium
ATGAAAACATAGATCGAAACTGACTTATTATATGTTTAATCATGCGACGAGTAATACCTTTGACCAAAAACATGCTGATGAACAGATAGCAGGATGATTAAAATTACTCAAGAAAGAACACAAAGAAGTTTTTCCTCTCGCTGAAATTTGTGAAAAATATGGAGTTAAAGAGATAAATTTTCTGAATATCGATGTGGAATGAATTGATCTTGATGTATTGGAATCTTTAAATCGGGACAGCCACAAACCACATGTTATAGCCATAGAAATAGCAGATTTAAACTTTGATCATCCTGGTGATAATGCTATATATGCGTATTTAAAAAATAAATGATATACCTTACGTTCATATTTGTGGTTAACAGCAATATTTACGCTTTATTAATAATAAAATATTATGAAATTTCTAAAAAGAATTTATAGTAGAGTATCGTTTATGTTTTGAACTACTTATGAAGCCTATCTATACACGAAATCTTTGGGAATACTTCGAAGAATGATTTTTATTCATTTGTTTGAAATCATATGAATATTTTTTCATGTGGATTCTATGAGGCCTAGGATATATAAACTTTTGAAAAGAGCCTATTATTTTAAGACACCATTTGGGAAATATCTATGTTTTTCTCCCAACTCTCGACGATATATGATGTCCAAGGATTATGAGTCTCCTATAAGAGATGTCATATCGCATTATAAACATCAGCATAAAGGAGATTTAACATTTATAAATATTGGAGCGAATATAGGGAGATGGTCGATATTTGCTGTTTTACAGGGATATCAAGGAATTGCCTTTGAACCCGCAAAAGAGACATATAAAATACTAAAAATCAATACTATTCTTTCTGATATAGAAGATGATATACAGCTTTACAATTGTGCCTTGGGTGACAAAGATGAAAATCTTGAATTTGCATATATTGATGGGTTAGATGGATCAAGTAGTATGCAAAAAGTGAGTGATTGAGCATTTTTAGAAAAGAACAAACAAAAATATATAGTTGAAGTGAAAAAATTTGATTCATTACATCTTGATAAAAAGATCTATGATAGTGATATTCTAGTCGTTATTGATGTGGAGTGATTTGAAAAAGAAGTATTATTCGGTATGGAAAATCTTTTGGATGAGAACAAAAATATCGAAATAGTCGTAGAAATACATGAAAAATCCTGACATCAGAAGGCTATATTTGAATATATGGATAAGAAAGGATTTAAATATAAACTATTGGATTTCTATAATCGGCATTTCTATAAATAAGTCCTATTTTACAAGAAATATATGTATGTCTTTAGATGAAGTTAAAAGAAAAATAATCGGACTATCCCTTAATAATAAAATATTTTATCGTATTTTGCAGTTTTTTCATAATTATGTAACTCAATGGGCTTTAGAGGCTAAAGTATTGTTGTATTATTATATTCTTCGTAAAGAGGTGAAAAGACGAAATATACCCACGAAAATACAGTTCACGCCCACCAATATCTGTAATGCAAAATGTATTTTCTGCGTATACAAAAGTGTTAAAGAGAAAAGAGAACTTATGGATTTTTCTATATTTAAAAAAGCTGTTGATGATTTTGTAGATATATGAGGAAAAGAAGTTTTTTTGTGCCCCACATTGTGAGAAATATTGATAGACCCCAATATTTATGAAAAAAATGATTATCTCAAAAGTAAATCAATAAAAGTAGAAGTTCTGACAAACTGATTTTTGCTTCTTACTCATTTTAAAAGATTGATTGATTCAAAGCCTGATTTTATAGCTATTAGCTTCTGAGATATTGATCCCCAAAATGAAGCTGAAATATTTGGTGTCTCAGAAGATTTAGCTAAAAATAAGATAGAGTGAATAAAGAAGCTTTTGGAATATAATAAAGAGATATGAAATCCAACCAAAATTATGCTTGCCTTTAGATCCATGAGGTCGTATGGTAAGATCATCCATGATAGTAGATTTAAGGTGCTTGATAATTACAAGCTAGAGTATGATCTTCCCTTGTGATATGATAATCGATGAGGAAGAGTACAGCAAAAAGACCTCAAATGAATCATGCAATTAAGGACACAAATCAGATTTAAAAAATATCCTTGTGCTAACTTAAACACCATCAATATCCTGCCCAATGGGGATGTGAGATTGTGTGCCTGTAGAGTCTATGATACTATGTATGATGATTTAGTTATTGGGAATATAAAAGATTTTTCATTAAAAGAGATATTACATAATGAAAAAACTAAGGAAATCAGAAAATGATTTGCCAAAGGGATGTATCCGAAGACTTGTAATAAATGTACTATGTATGCTCCATATTTTTAGACTAAAAATTACCAATTTTTTATCATATAGTATTGGC
>CAYUVZ010000124.1:0-2320 GCA_964448265.1 uncultured Candidatus Peribacteria bacterium
TGTGAGCTACACAACAATCTTTGATGACAGAAATCTTGAATTCTCTATCGTAGGCGTCCTCTATGAAACTTCTCACGCATAAATTCGTCAGGATACCGCAGACGACTACGCGTCTCATTCACTGCAAAGTCTTTTCCAATGAGGTTTGATAGAAAGGACTGATTTTATTTTTGATGAGGGTGATATCTTCTTGGTGTATTTTCAATTCAGGGATGAATGTCGACTCAGGGCCGAAATAATCCAAAGAATCGATCTCTCTGTGTTTGGTGAAAATGATTTTGTAATTTCTCGCTCTGCAGTATTCTATCAGAAAATTTACCTTGGAAATTACTTCCTTGATATCACCGATATAATATTTGCTGTCTGGATCCATTCGCTCACTTTGGAAATCAATCAGGACTAGAGCACTTTCGCTATCGGACATGGGAAGAGCAATGAATAATTAAAAATGAAGATTATTTTAATGTGTCACTCTGACCCCGACGAATTTCGGGGGAAGAGTATAACTATATAATAGTAATTGAGTTATATCCTTCGCTGAAACACTCAGGATGACAATGTTTTAACGATTTTAACAGAATGTATTTAATTCCCCGTTGTTTTCAATTACAATATTATCTAAACTGATATTTCAACGCGTAATCGAGCATTTCGTCACCAGTTGTAGCACTATTGTCTGCGACTAAAATGTCGGGGGTATATCAGATTTTATCTATATTTTTTCTATCTTTACCCGTGTATCGTTTAGCTATGGTGTATTTCAATAATGAGCCGTCTGTGAATTCCACCAGCGTCTGCACGGATCATTTTCCGTAGGTTTTCTCTCCTATCATCACTGCATGAGGAGCATATTCTCTCACCACACCTGCGAAAATCTCTGAAGCTGAGGCAGAAGAACCATTGACGAGCAGGATAATATTTTTGTCGGTAATTTTCGTCCCCGAAATAGCGTTGGACACAATCGTCTCATTATATGTCTTGGTTTTGATGACGACTGAGGACTGGTCTGCAGGCACGATATAATCAAGCATACGCACGACTTCGTCCAAACTTCATCATGGATTATTTCTGAGATCGAAAATGTAGCTCGTACATTTAGACGATGAGAATGTCTGATCCATCGCTGATTTGAAATCGGAGAATACTCACAGATCAAACATATGGATCGCCATATAGCAGGTTCTGCTGGTATAGATTTGTGTTTGGATATTTTGGAGCGTGATTTTTTCTCTCTGGATGGTGAATTTCATCTGTTTCCCATTTCTGAGGATGATAAGAGTTACTGAAGTCCCTGCAGGTCATTTAATCCGGCTGACAGCAGTATTCAAGCTAACATCTTGCGTCACGAGATGCTCATCGACTTGCATCACCTGATCTTTGGCGAGCAATCATCATTTCTGAGCTGGTGAATCGCTTAGCGGTGCGGTAATAATCATTTGCCCAGGAGTTTTCATCTCTACATACGCGCCTATGCCTACATAATTGCCTGCTATCTCATCAGAGAAACTGGAAGCGTCTGTAGGTGGCATAAACACCGTATGTTCATCGCCTAGACTTTCTACCATACCTTTGGCTGCACCATATTGCAGGGTTTTGCTCTCCATCTTGTTCGCATCTAGGTATTCCGTCTGCAAGGTCTGATAGATATTTTCCAAGAGTGAATAATTCTGTGCACCTCAGATATAAACGACGGTAGCCTTGCTTTGACTTGCTGATCGGTCTTGGATCAATTGTAAAGCCCCAGACAGCCATGAGGTAGAGACAAGTTTCTCCTCCTGATAAGGGATTTCCAACTGTGTAGTTTGCTTGATCATAGCACTCGCCTGTTTTTGGTACATGAGATTTTGTAATGGCAGACTTGCAGGGATATTTGGGAAAAGATTGAGATAGATAGCCTTCTGGAGTTTATCATACAAGCCTGAGCCGGGAATATCCTTATATTTGACCTGAGTATATTTGTAGGATGCAGGGACATGTTGATTTTGCAGGAGGACATTGAAATACGACTGGAGAAACTGGTCCAAGGTGAGATACTGCTCTGCCGAAGCGATGCTTGTGAAGCCGAGGAATAATCACATACTGAGCAAGATGAGCTTTTTCATACGCATAAAAAAAATATAAAATCTGATGTTGATCTTGGGAGATGCTTGGATTGTGGTGTGTATAAAGATATGCTGTGGTTTTTCAAAGAAAAAGAGAGGCAAGGGGGTATGGCGTTGGGGCTTGACTTTTGTCTTGAAATCGCTATGATATTTCGATGTTAATAAAGGTACATTAAAGGGTCAATTTAGCCACCTGAGAAAGTAATTTTTTAAACATA
>CAYUVZ010000125.1:0-2310 GCA_964448265.1 uncultured Candidatus Peribacteria bacterium
CTTGTATCTGAGTATCTTCGTCTGTTCAAAGTTCTTGAGGAGCTTCTGTTTCAATCACATCAGGATGAGAAAAAGTGATTTTGCCAAACTTCATATTTGGCTTGCCGACTATGATGTATCGTTTTTCTTCATGGAGTTTACTTGCGAGAAATCAGGAATTGAAGATGCTGATATATCCTTTGTTGCCTACGGCGTCTTCAAACTTGATGTCATAAATTCTTCTTCATCCTCTCATAAATATCTTTTTGGAAAGAACTTTCCCTTTGGTAGCGGTGAGACCTTTTTCATCGAAAATGAGTTCATTCAGATTTCTGATCTTGGATCTATCTTCATAAGCTCTCGGGAAATATTGCAAAAAATCCCTCATCGTTTTGATTCAGTTTTTCTCTAATATCCCTATGTATCTGGGAGTCGTCTTTAGTGGGATTTTGAGTTCGGACATATCCCTTAATGTAAATGTAAAATATTTCTTTTAGTCGTAATGAGTTTTCGATGTGTGGGGTAATATATTTTTTTGTCACTCTGAGTCCGACTTCTCGGACGAAGAGTATAACTTTTATTGCTATAATCATTCTAATCAGTTATATCCTTCCCCCGAAATTCGTCGGGGTCAGGATGACATGATAAATCCTAAGATTGCTTCGCTTCGCTCGCAATGACAGTATTCCCTGACAATGACAGTGCATTCTCAATGACAGTATTACTTCAGATTTTTAATCTCTCTATCCATTTGTTTTTTTACATCTCTCTCTTTGAGGATTTGTTTTTTTTCTACTTTTCTCATGAGTTTGGCTATGCCTATCTGGAGTTTGATGAAGCCTGTTTTGCTTACAAATACTTCCAGAGGGATAATGATATTCCCCGGTTTATCTGTCATAGCACTAATCTTGGTTAATTCTTTTTTTGTAATCAGCAGTTTCCTTCTGCCTTTGGGTTCATATCATTTAGCTAGGAGGGGAGAGGTCTTGGAATAGAGAGGAATATCCATCCCCACGATTCGTAGCTCTCTGTCGTCAATCCTGACGATGGCGTCCTTGATGTTTACCTGACTATTTTTCACCGACTTTACTTCAAATCACTTCAAAACTATTCAGACTTCGTAATTTTTCTGAATCTCATAATTGTGGTACGCTGCTTTATTTTTGCTAATTATTTTCATCCTGGCGGTTAACTTTAAATATTTATTATGGGGTGATCCAGTCTATGGTCGTATTTCCTATACCCAATTTAATCGTCATGGTCATCTTCTTTTTGGCTGTGGCGTAGTTTTGTGATTGGAAAATGTTCCCTGATAGTGCGGTAAATCCCTGGACGGAGAGAAATCCCACGAAGTGTTTGTAATACAGAGAAACTCAGACATCTTTGGGGATATGGATATCCAGATTTGCCATCATTCATTGGATTTCTATACTGCTTCCTTCTTGTATTTCTCCTAGAGTGACATTCAAATTGTTGATCCCACCGAACAAAGCGACATGTTCTCGTGAAATACGAGTCAAATCGATGACCTCTTGTCAGAAAAATTGTTTTATATTTAATGCATGGATATTTGTATCTGTATCTATGGAAATATCGAGATTGCTCTTGGATTTTTGGAGGACATTTCGATTGTTGTCTTCTGTACATTGCAAGGAAGCGATAGTATTTACTACTCAGGAGGTGATCTTGAGTTCTCTATCAGAATTTCGAGTGCCTTGTACAAAATAATGTGCTGGTTTTCATTCCAGGTAGATATTACCTATCAATGTCTGGAAGTTTATGTCGTTGTTTTTGTGCGTGGTCGTGTAATTGATTTGATTCCCCTTTTCCCATTTATCTGAAGGATGGATCATCGTATAGACTTCTATGGTCAGCAATCATCCCAATACCAGGAGAAAGAGGATTACTCCAAATATTTTGGCGAATACTCATCTATAACTCCAGATAATTACTGCACTAATGATGACAAAGAGGGGATAGACAGCGTCCAAAGGAAATCCGTTGATATTGATTTTGATCAGTCCTGTGGATTCTGCCAACATGAGAAATCCCACTGCAGCAAGTGCTAA
Source organism: uncultured Candidatus Peribacteria bacterium (assembly GCA_964448265.1). Classification (GTDB taxonomy): domain Bacteria; phylum Patescibacteriota; class Gracilibacteria; order Absconditabacterales; family Absconditicoccaceae; genus CAJBLF01. The sequence continues at coordinate 2,049 of CAYUVZ010000125.1, forward strand.
AATCGTTAGCGTCCTAAAAAATCCATGGATTCTTTGTTTTTTATAGACGATTTTTTCTACTATTTGGGTGCGTGAATTTGCAAGGACTTCAGGGTCAAAATCTGCGTATTGAGAATCTCTGGAAGCGTTTTGCTCCTCATTTTCTAGGCTTTTGCCGAGTTCTTTCTCTACGAAGTTTTCTGCCATGGGGGGGAATTGATGTAAAATTTATAATTTAGAATTTATAATTTGCTGTAATAATTTTATTGGCATATACATTTTA
>CAYUVZ010000126.1:0-2303 GCA_964448265.1 uncultured Candidatus Peribacteria bacterium
AACCTACATCGTGGAAGAGAAATGCGCCTGCGGGCGCACCAGCAGAAAGCTGCACAGATTCCTGGGTCGAGCAGATGATATGCTCATTGTGCGCGGCATCAACGTCTTCCCAAGCCAAATCGAGGATGTGCTGGTCTCCATCCCTGAAATCGGCAACTACTTCCAGGTGGTCGTAGACAGAAAGAAGCATGGTCTCGACGAGATCAGCATCCAGGTGGAGTTGAAGGACGAGGCCTTCACAGGCGAGCTCTCCGACCTAGCAAGGATCCAGAAGAAGGCTGAAGATAAGCTGAAGTCCGTGCTCAATGTGAGAAGCAAGATCGAGCTGGTGGAGAAAGGGTCCATTCCCAGGACTGCAGGAAAGTCAAGGAAGGTCGTGGATCTGCGCGATGTCTACGCCAAGGACGAGAAGGCGAAGAAAAATAGCTGAGGGCTGCAGCAAGCTTCCTGCAGCTTTTATCTTGTCACCCGGCTAATGAGATTCTGCCCTATGACTGCGCTCTCGTCCACGGCAGAGAGCAGCTCATCGTGAATGGAGCTTTGCGAGTAGTAGAGCGTCACCAGCACGCCTGCCTCCTTTGCAGCTTCTATGGCAGGCAAGAAATCACTGTCACCAGTGACGATGACCGCCTTTTGGATCATCCTGCCGCAACTGAGTCGCACCAGATCAACAGCCAAAGCGATGTCCACCCTTTTTTGTATAAACTCACCGCCCACGCAGCCCAGGCGCCCCAGCTTCACCTCAAATCTGGGAAGCTTTCGTAGTGTGTAGACAAACTTGTCCATGGAGGCAAACCTGCGCCGCTCGTCCTCAGTAGGAGGGCAGCTCTGGTAAGGCATGCAATTATAATAGTAGGTTCTCAGCCGCTCATAATTGCCACAGAGAATATCCGAAAATCCGGCCAAGTCGATCTTGGGTTTGCCAAAATCAACATCTAGGATCTTAGTTAAATAAGCACCATCAATAAATACCGCTGCACGGTCAGACAAGATTATTTCCCACCTTAATTTATAATTACTGCCGTCCACTCCGAACGGCAGTGGCCATTATCTCCACATACGATCTCATTCAATGATATATCTAATTTGTGTTTGGTACAAATCTCGAACCATTGATTGCCATTATTCTACGATCGCCTATAAAAATATATAGTATACTTTTTTCTTTTATTGACCCTTTGCGTCCTGGCTTTTTGCTATCTCCACGAGCTTTATCTCGAAGGTTAAAGTCTGCTCGGAGAGCGGATGGTTGGCATCGAGAGTAACGGTGCTCCCAGCAACCTCGGTAATCTGAACTGGAACCATTACGCCATTGGGGGCGCATACTTCAAGAGTCATGCCTTCAGCCGGAACTATATCCTCCGGAAGATCCTTTTTATCAATTTTAATTACACGATCTTCTCTGTACCGGCCATAGGCTTTCTCAGGAGGTATGATCACAGTCTTGGATTCGCCGGGACTCATTCCTATCACAGCCTCCTCAAATCCAGAGATGAGACAGCCAGAGCCTAATTCGAACTGCAGAGGATCTGAGCCTTCTGAGGTGTCAAAGAGAAAGCCGGTATCCAGCTTGCCGTTGTAATGCACCTTTACGGTGTCACCATTCTTCGCTTGCGCCATTTTGTTATCCGCCTCATTCCATCTATTCAGAAAATGCCAGTTTGGTATGTGAGAGCTTCAACTATTTAGAGAGAACTATTTGTACAAAGCAAAGAGAAGGCCTAATATCCTAGTAGCGACAACATTCGAGAGAAAGATAAGATAGAATAACAAGGTGAAATTGAGATATGATAAGATGGAAGTCTGATAGAGGACTTGAAGCCAGAATGCTCTTGACCATGTTCCTGCTGGGAGTGCTCTATCTTGGTTTTTTAGCCGTTTTGCTATCCATGGGCGTCAGTCAGATGGTGATAATACTGTTCATGGGCGCTTTCATGTTCCTGCAGTATTTCTTTTCCGACAAGATGATCCTGTCCTCCATGGGCGCGAAGATAGTCACTGAGAGCGAAGAGCCACAGCTTCATGACATCGTAAGAAGGCTTTGCCAAAACGCAGATCTGCCCATGCCCAAAATTGCAGTAGTGAAGACCAGCATGCCTAATGCCTTTGCTACCGGCAGAAACCAGAAGAATGCAGTGGTGGCTGTGACGACGGGCCTCGTGGATCGGCTTGACAACAACGAGCTGGAGGCGGTGCTGGCCCATGAGTTGACTCACGTGAAGAACAGGGACATGATGGTCATGACCATCGCCACATTCCTCTCATCCATGGCCCAGATATTGGTGCAGTGGCTGCCATTTTTG
>CAYUVZ010000127.1:0-2284 GCA_964448265.1 uncultured Candidatus Peribacteria bacterium
CATTCGTCCAGCACAGCTGGGAAAGTAGTAGCTAAAGCCACAGAGCCAAAGGCAACTACACCCAAAACGACTGAAGCCAAGACTCCCGAAGTCAAAGCAGTCAAAACAACAAAACCTGTTGTCAAAAAAGTTTCCAGAGATGAGATTATGCAAAAACATAATCAACTGGTACAATTTATCGGCAATATGGTTGGTACTATCGAAAGCGATCTCAAGAGATTGAAACTCACGCTCGCTCAACTCGCTAAATTCGATCCTGATAATGCTGAAAGTTTGGATGCTATCCAAAAAGAAGCTGACAGTATCATGGGAGAACAAGGCAAGGCATATTCTGAGGAAGACTGTGAAGTAGTGGAAGGAAAATTTGATGGCTACTTTATGATGGGCGCTGATCAGAAAAAATATCCTGTGCCATTAAATTATTCAAGCAAGACTAAATTAGTTCCTGGAGATATTTTGAAATTGAAGATTATGTCTGATGGTAGATTTATTTACAAACTTATCCAACCTGTAGAAAGGAAACATATCAAAGCGGTTTTGTCCAAGACAGATGACAATAGATTTATCGCTATCACTGATGATGGGAAAAATTACTTTTTGAATCAGGCAGCAGTTACCTTTTTCAAAGGCAAACCTGGTGATGAACTCTATATCCTCATCAATGATAAAGAAGAGATGTGATTTGCCGCTATCGAAGCAATTATAAAGAAATAGATTTTAATGGTATGCTATATAATAAGACTGTCTGCTTCGGTGGGCAGTTTTTTTGTTTGAAGAAATAGTGTAGAGACGACCATTTATGGCGTCTCGTAGAACATAATGAATATACGAACAAACGCGATACCTCGTCGTTTCTATGGACTTAAATCATTTTTTCCCTTCTTGTCAATCCAAATCAACTGAATGCCTTGCTTATTTTTGCAATGCCAGGCTTTGGGGAATATAATTATGTAATGTAAATTTTGGTGCAAGGGTAGAAAAGGTGCAAGGGTTGGAAAGAAATCTTTGCTAAAAACTTTGCACCATTCTAACCTTTCTAAACTTTGCACCCCATTTATTTCTTCATCACAGTTTATGAACAATCAGCCACTCATCCAGATCACAAACTTGACTCGATGATATCCAGAAAATACTGAAAAACTTTTTGAAAATTTTAATCTTAAATTGAATCATGGAGATTTTTGTGTCCTTACAGGAAAATCAGGGACTGGGAAATCTACCCTCGTCCATTTCATCACAGGAAAGCAGACTCCACCTAGAGATACCGTATTTCACAAAGGTGAAGATATTTCAAATTACTCTGTTGAAGATATTCAAAATTTGAGAAAAAAAATCTGAATTATTTTCCAGGATTATCAACTCTTGGATGAATTGACGGTGATAGAAAATGTTTCTTATCCATTGCAAATTTACGAACTTGGTGAAACGATCATAGAAAGTAAAGTCAACGCAATCGTTAAAAAATTTCACCTTGAAGCTATCGCAGATAAAAAAGTGAAAACTCTCAGCGCTGGAGAAAAACAAAAAGTATGTCTTGCTAGAGCACTCATCCACGACCCAGAATTTATCATCGCTGATGAACCTACAGGAAATTTGGATCGGGAAAGCACCCAAGGAATCGCTGATACGCTCATCCAGTCAAACATCGCTTGAAATACCGTGTTTCTCATCACTCACGATATTCATCTGTTGAATTATCTCAAAGACAAACATCCTATCAAACTTCATGTTTTGAAATAAGGTTTTATATTTGCGACTCTATCATGACCCCAGACAAGAAAGAAGTAATCCACGAACATATCATCGGAGAGATTTCCAAACTCGATATCGCTGGATATCTGAAACAAGAAATTCAAGATATCTTGAGGCATTTGCATTATTACAAAATCGATAATATTATGCAAAATATCGAAGCGCTGAAAGAATATTTGATATGTCTGGATAAACAAAATACTGACCAGATTCATGAATTGGAGTATACAAAAAATGATGAGTGCGAAATCGGTGATCACGATATCCATTATTATGTGTCCCAAGAAGGATTGAAAAAAGTTTGAAAACACAAAATCCATCAGAAAATACGAGAAAATGATTTTAATCTGACCTATGTCATGCAAGGGATCAAATGATATCTTGTCCTAACTGCTGACGAGTTTTGCAATGCCTCCTCTACTAGAATGTCGATCAATAGGATGATGTGGCAGAAACAGCTACAAAAAAATTAATCCTAGTTAATTATCAAGCGAAATGCACCATTAATTAAGATAAGATAGTTTTGTATTAT
>CAYUVZ010000128.1:0-2189 GCA_964448265.1 uncultured Candidatus Peribacteria bacterium
TAGTAAACATATATAATATATGAAAGATTTCATATCGTAATAATCAGAATATCATACGTATCCTATGCTAAATCTTTTGTCTTTTGATCCTTTTATGAGATTAATTTCTCCCTTTGTGTATACCGATAAGTCTTCAGGAAAAGGAGGGAGACAGAGGTCATTTGGTGGGGTTTTAATATTTGTCGCTCTTTTGTACCAGATGATATTATCATTTATATCGATGTATTCTTCTACCTCTCATCCATGGAAAACAATGACCTTCTTACCGTTTTTTTTGGCTTCGTTAGAGTATATTTTTAATTCATCAGAATAGTCTATCATAAAATAGCTAGGATATATGAAATAGTCACAATTCTTTTTGTCCCCCATTTGCAATAATTCTTTCCCTTGTTGATACCATTCTTTTATTTGCTCTTTGTCCTCTCATCAAACCTCATAGTCAGGGATTCATAATAGAGGAATCAGAAAACTGATATTTTTTTTTTTGATGAGCTGTTTATCAAAATATACTTTCATGGTGAATAAATATTACATGATAAACAAGTAATCTTCATCTGTTATCTTCTGGATATGCATCTCTTTGGATATAGACAATAAATCTTTCTTTATTTCCTTGAAATTATCCTCAGGTTTAATCTCTATAAATAAACGGATTCATTTATTCTGTGCTTTCAAGGCTTGTAGTGATTTGAGCATTCCTTTGATTACTTCTACTTCATATCATTCCACATCAATTTTTATGAAGACATTGGGGAAGTCAAAAAGATTGTCTATATCTACATCATCGAATTTTTTTACTTGAATCTTGCATCTAGATTGTTCATGTTCTTTTTCTAAAAATGATCAACAACAGGATATAGGGTTTTCTAGATGGAGTTCTAATTCTTTATTCTCATCTCAGAGTCCCATGTGATATACCTTGTAATTTTTGATATGGTCTCTTTTTAAGAGCTTATGGATAATATGAATGTTGTTAATGTTTGGCTCAAATAACAATGCAAACATATCTTCATGTTTTAGTAGGTAACGATGTGTTACACCTCCAAAATGAGCACCTACATCTATGAGTAAGGAATGGGGTACAACATCTTTTAAAATAGAATCATAATCTGATAGATAAAAAAGTGTTTCATAGTAGTTGTCGACATATCTAATTTTATTCCCAATCTTTATTTTTATTGGGAGGAGAAAATGTAGTGTGAGTATGGTCTTGTCTTTGTATATTTTTCTAATCCCTCGAACAAATGATATACAAAAGACTATGTATCATCGTAGATTGGCAAATATCCCTGTGTCTCTATATATTGCTTCGAAGGCTTCTTTTATCGTACTCATTATTTTAGTTTACAACATAAAAAGTGTGAATTATAAATAAGTGGATATGTAAACATCGGTAAATAGCAAGTTGTTTGTGAATATCATTCTAAATATTATTTATTCATAATCTATGCAAAATTTGCATGATAGCCTCTGTGAGTACTCATTTTTTTAGTACTCCTCATGCTCAGGTGAACCCTCTCATCTTGGGATATTGTGGTAAGGGGCGTATTTTTTTAGCTATTTTTTTTAATCTTTTGTAATAGATGTGTTCTAAAAAGATAATCTTACTGTCGTTCACTTCTTCTCCAGCGCCTGTTAAGACTTTATTGAAAAATCAAACTGTTGTCTTGAAAAGAGCAGTATTTATTCCTTTGGTATTTAATCTCAAAAGAGATGCGGGCATTAATTTACAAAAACAAGCCTCTTTGTCCTTAGATCAATGGATGATCGCATTTATATTCTTGCACCGATATCTTCAGGTGATTTTGATGAATTGTCATGACTCTTCTATGAGCCTAGAATTTTGTATTGCATATTCAATGATCTCACTTTCTCCAAATCATCTTCATTTCTCTACAGCCTTTTTGTGATCTCCATCGAATTGAAGTATCTCTAGTTTCTTTCCAAATATTTTAGCTATTCCCATCAAGGTATCGTAGTCTTTGATTTCAAATCACGAATTTTCACAAAATACTATAGCGTCAGCATCTGAAAAACAGATATATTTGATGATATTTTGAACATATTGTGAATATCTCACCAAGGGATCTTTGATATTTAAAAAAAGGATGTTGGGGTTTGGTTGGATGGTTCAAGTTAATAACAGTGTCTCCATGATTTTGTATTATCTGTCTAAAATCTTTTTTATT
>CAYUVZ010000129.1:0-2188 GCA_964448265.1 uncultured Candidatus Peribacteria bacterium
TTCTTTAAAAATTTTATAATATGAGCTATTTTTACATAGATATATCGATACTCATCTATATATGTAGAACACTTATATTAAGAATATAGAAAATACCGCTTTCATCCCTATATTTTGAAATTATTGGACATATTTGCGATATAATATGAGGTCTGCTTGTTATAAACCGAGCATTTCACGAAAATACGATCTATCCTTGTTTAATTGATCCTCTTTTTGACTATTTTTGTTACTTTCTTCATATTTTTCTCGTGCCTCTAAGAAAATTGTCTCTAATTCTTCCTTCGAGGTGACGTATCAGTTAGGCTTTTTCTCTAGAAACTTGTCCTTCAACTCATTGAAAGACTCATTACAAAACTCTCTGTACAAAATATCTAATTTTGGTAGTTTATATACTTCAATGATCTCCTTATTCACCGATTGCACGATTTTTTTGGTAGGTATATTTACCCTGCCTTCACTATATTTGCCACATATATATCATACTAATGATTTTAGTCAACGTAGTATCTCTGAGGAGAATTGCTTATGTCTTTTCTTCATATCGTTGATAAAAACCTTTTGGAAAACATTATATGTTTCTTCTCTAGATTTTGATTTTTCAATTTTTTTTTGGTATGCAATTATTTTTTCGTAGAAGGCTTCTTTTGAGAAATAGCTGGGAATAAAAAAGCTCCAAAGATATCATAATGTTTCATCTCATTGAATAAGTTTTTCTATTCCTTCAAAAAAATCTTTATCTTCTTCTTTCCATTCGATTTTTAAAATGTTTGTGGGGGTTGGCATAGATAACATTTTTTCATGATAAAAAATCATTACTATTATAATAGTAATTTTCTAAAAGTCAAATTTTGAAGGTATCCGGAAATGATAATATACTGATTAATTTTTATATCCCTGGAATCATATACTTCGTAAATGTAATTTTTTATCCTGATTTAGTTTACCATACAAGGAGTCACCAAGCACTGGGTATCATATACTGACAAGGTGGACTCTAATCTGATGTCTAATTCATTTATAAATGGTAATCAGTAAGGTACTTGTCTTGTCTAGTGTGTCCACAGACATAACCTTAATTTCTGTCCTTGCCTGATGGCATTTTCCCCTTCATTTCTGAATATCCTTATCAGATTTGATACATATCATTTGATCTTCTTGATACTTGTGATGCATAATAGAGGAGTCTATCACTAGACTTTCCGGATTGGTAAAAATTCAGTCAACTTGGGCTATGTAGAATTTTTGAATTTTCAAATCTGTCTGTTGTTGTCTATACTTGTCGTATATTTGTTGTTCTTTGGCGAAATAGAGGAAGCCCCCTGTTTCATTGTCCAGTCTATTGAGTAGTCATAATTCACCCTCATCTCCAAAGATTTTTTGTTGGGATTGAATAATTTGAGGGGTGAGTTGAAGCATCTGACCGTCGTTAAAATTGATATACGGGACAAGGAAGGCAGGCAGGGAAAGAGAGTCAGCATCATTATTTTTTTGGTACATTGTGGGGTGGAGTAAGTAATCCAAGAACGATTCTTGTTTACCAAAAGTAGTCGGCATACCGCGTGGTTTCCGCATATAGTAAAAATGTTCATCTTGGTAACATATAATGTTCTGTAGAAAGTCCGTCAAGGCTTAAAGTTTGTAAAGATTGTAAAGATTCTGGTTTGAGGGTACAAATCCCCCGTCCCGGTGAATTACCGGGACACCCCCTTTAACAAGGGGGTAATAAGATGAAAGTTTTAATCTTTTTGCTCTAGCATTTGTTTTCTTTCTTTCTTGTATTTGCCTAGCAAAATATACACCAATGGTGCTGAAATGAAGATAGAAGAGTATGATCATGCGATTACTCAGATTCAAATAGTGAAGGCAAAGTGTTGGATAATACCAGTCCCTAAGACGAACATAGCAAGAATCACAAGGAATATCGCCATCACGGTACCGAATGACCTTCTCATGGTTTGCCATAGACTAGCTTCGAATATTTGTCCGAAAAGTGTCCCTTTTTGACCTGCTTTATTTTTGATATTTTCTCTAATTCTATCAAAGATGATAATGGTATCGTTGATACTGTATCCCATATTGGTCAGTACCGCGATGATAAATATCGTATCTACCATCATAGTTTTGTCTATCATCATCCGAATCCCGTACGCTCAAGCTGGGATAGATACATCGAAAATCATAGTAA
>CAYUVZ010000130.1:0-2137 GCA_964448265.1 uncultured Candidatus Peribacteria bacterium
TGGGCGTACCAAGTGGGCGTCTGCAGAATTGAGCGGCACACCGTAAACCGCGGCACGTATCAGGATGTATAGACCATAACAGAAAGCAAGGAACGCCATCAGGAAGCCGAAACGCACAGACAAACGTAACGGTTTGTCTGAATAGGCGATTATGCTCTCTAAGGCAAGCTTCCACAGCTTGGCATAGGTATAGGAGGACTTGCCTTGAAAACGCTTGGCGTGTTCTATCTCGATACTCGCCGTAGAAAAACCCATCCACTGAATCAATCCGCCGAAAAAACACAATCGCTCACGCATAAGACAAAAGTTAGCCACTACCTTGCTCGACATAATGCAGAAGTTTCCGTTCTCTCCATTGTAATCGATATCGGTAAGATAGCTGAATATCTTATAAAACAGCCATGAGGTGATACGTTTGAGTGGTGGATCGCGACGCACACCGCGCCGCGCCAGTACAACGTCGTAACCCTCTTGCGCCTTAGCATATAGGCGCGGGATTTCCTCGGGCCGATCCTGCAAATCGCAATCCATCACCACCACCCAGTCGCCAAGACAGTTATCTAGCCCAGCGGTGATACCGTAGTGTTGGCCAAAGTTTCGGCTTAACTGGATGCCACACACTCGTGAGTCAACGGCAACCAGTCGCTCAATAACCTGCCATGAGTTATCTCCCCCACAATCTTCGACGAAAATAATTTCAAAATTGGATGAGATGGTCTCCAGGGATACCTTCAGCCGCTGGTACAACTCATCGAGACACTGTTCTGCCTGATACACCGGAATAACGACAGAGAGTTGCGTTGCTGGATGGTACGCCACACAATTTGCGTTCTTATCTATTACATCAGTTGCTTTTTTCGTTATCGCTCCTCTTAATAATTTCATAAGTTCCTAACTTCCTAACTTCCTAACTTTCGGCATTCTGCGTGACACCCAAGAGAAATTCAGCGATCATTCTTGCTTGGATTATTTCTGACAATGCTCACATCTCTAAACACAACCCGTGCGTTACCTAAACTCCAAACCCTGAATTCCAGCTTTGCTAATTCATCCAATGTGAAACTGAGTTGGCGCGGGGAAGTATTATCTATCAAAACCGCTTCGACAAGTATTTTCTGTCCGGCTGCGGCGGCGACATCCAACCGCGCCGAACCGTTAGGTGCTGATTCAGCTGAAACATTAAAGGTGACTGTGTAGGCACCAGGTTCGACATCGATATAAGGCCCATAGTGCAGCACACCTGCTTCACCTCTTTCTGCTACCAAGGCACCACCACCATTTTTATGGTTACTATGAAACTGGCCAACTTGACTCATTGAATCCTTTGATGCCATGAAATTTACTGGTTCTTTATGGCGCCTATCCCACCCGGGCAGATTTTTTGCTAAATTTTGCGCAAATACAAAAATCTTGAACTCTTCAAAATTAAGCTTTCTAACAGGCATGGCGTGATAGCTTTCCAACAAATCCCATTTAACATCTTCTGCTTCTTTCGCAGTTAGCAACAGGAATGTCTCGCCTTGCCATGCGCTGGTTCGATACCAACGGTTTGATGAAAGCCACCTCATTGGCATCGGCAAACCACGATCAATTCCGATCTGCCTAACCAGAACTTTCTCGTCACTGAGTACACTGAGAACACCTGCGTTCCAGTAGGTGGCATAGCCATAACGTAACCCGTTGGTCAGCATAAAATCTATTAGTTTCTGACGATGCTTGTGATGTTGCCTCGGGATTCCCCAATCCATAACACTACTAAGATTCGATCTGACAAAAGTTGGATAAGCACTCGTAATAAAAACGATGGCTATAACCGTGCTGACTAACGCCAAAAGAGGTTTTTTTGTGAATTTGCAAGGGTGTGTCAACACAATAATGAGCAACAGCAATAAAGAGGGAACGAGGTATCGTGTACTTGAAACTGGGTCGCTCATGGAGGGCACGGTAGTCGTGAATTGAACAAAGAGGGTCAATAGCACTGCCACAAGGGCGTATGATGCAACAAACTGCGAACCATTTGGTTTCTGTCGCAAAGCAGTCCTAAGACAGAGTGGCATCAGCACGAGAAGAAGTAAGGCTGAAGTTAAACGCATTGCTTCGTATAGACCACTCTTGCTGACAAGCAAGCCTCCTACAC
>CAYUVZ010000131.1:0-2134 GCA_964448265.1 uncultured Candidatus Peribacteria bacterium
AATTATCACTTTAGCATATTTATGAAGTCATAGTGAATTATTCCATTAATTATTCCCCAGGCATTTTTAATCATTAGTCGTTTTTATGAAACTCAGCGTCGTCATCCCAACCAGGGGAGATCAGAATATGCATAATATCTTAGAATACCTGCGCAAACAGACCTTCAAAGATTTTGAAGTTATTTTCGTCTTGGACAAACCAGTGACGAGTGGCGAGTCACGAGTAACGAGTGGTAATATTCGTTATATTACAAATCTCACACATACTATCCCACATCACAACGCCAGTGCCTTGAGAAATCTTGGTATCCAAGCTGCAGCAGGGGAGTTTATCCAGCTCATGGATGATGATGAATTCTTCCCAGAAGAATACCTCGAACAATCGCTACTCCTCCGACATCAATATAGAGAAGATATACAGAAAGACTTCGTTCTGACGCCAACCTTGATGTACAGAAAAACCGGAGAAATCCAGAATCAGTGATTTTCTTATTTCAACTATTGGCTCAGTAGACCCACCCCCAATGCATTATGAAAAAAAGAATGGAGCTATATCCAGATGTATTCTTGCAATTCACTTCTTGCGCCCGCGCATATTTTCCAGAAATTCCCCTTCGATAAAATCATCAATCGAGTCTATGAAGACTTAGATTTCACCTATAAAATTCATCGTGCTTGATATCCCATTATTGTTCTTCGCGATCTCAAAATTCATCACATGGAAAGGGACAAAACTCCACTTGAAAAGGCTCGAGTAGGAAATGAATTTCAAGCCTACAAAAAAGCAAAACACAGAATTCTTTTTGTCAAAAAATATTGAAATCTGATCCACAAACTCCAGTTTTACTGCTTCGGCTTTTTGCTCCAACCCCTGTGGTTGATAGGTAAAGTGCTTCGATACGGCAAATGAACTACCAAACGAAAAATCATCCGAGCAATCATCCGCGGAACTTTTGAAAAATAATAAGAGGGACATTCAATATTACCACTTAGTCATTGCGACCCCGACTTTTCGGGGGAAGCAATCTTAGTATATAGTCTATTGTTAAGATTGCCACGCCTCATTATCATTCGGCTCGCAATGACAGACTATTTTCTGCATTTTCAAAAATTTGTGTTTTTCCACAAAAGACATTACTCCAAATAAGATATAAAATAAGCTTGACTTCCGACTATGGATGCCTATACTCTTTTTGTAAAAAACAGATCCCTAAAAATTTGCAAAAAAAAGAATTCGGACTATAATTATATTACAATCCATTTTATTACTAACATCACTACCATGAAATCAGCTACTAAATCCAGTTCTTTGGAGTCAAAACAATATTTTGACGAGCACAAAGAATCTACAAAGTCTGAACTCCACAAAATCACTTCAAAATCAAAAGAAGATCTTTCTGATAAGCAGAAAAAAGTACTTACCAATCTTTTGCTTGATGAAATGAGAGAGAAACAAGGTACTGATGATTTCAAGAAACATATGGAAGTCAGAAAGGCTGATTACAAAAAGATCAGAGAATTAGTTATTGAGAGAGTAGGTGATCCAAAGAAAGTAGCCAAGGAAGATATACAGGAAGCTGTAGATTTTTTCTATGGAAAATCAGAAACCGTAGAAAAAATGAAAACTCCCCAATTGGAAAAAGAAAATCATAAGATAGATAAAGGAATGTCACTAGAAGAAAAATTAAAGAATGGCTGGAAGAAAGAAAAGAATGTCCCTGCATATATCAATGGAGTAGAGAAAAAAGTTACAGTACTTAAGAAGACAGTTGAATGATGAGCAAAAGACGCTTTTGTTTGGGAATATATTGAAGATGACAACATGCCAAAAAATATGGTTGGAGAACAGCTATTCAATCGAAATGCAGTGCTTAATCTTTGATTACAAACGAAACTACCAAGCTTTGAACAAATGGAGACGATAAGATGAGGTAAGGAGAAACATCAAGAATTCTTAAAAAATAATTTCGAGAAGAATTGAGAAAATCTGTTTCCCGGTTATTGGAATCCAGGTAACAAGAGGGTCGATAATCTAGGAGGACGAACACGTTGTTGGTTGGCAGGCGGAGTTTATATAGTACTCGATACAGGTAATATGCTTCCTCATTGCTATAATCTTGAGTTCGGTTTCTCG
>CAYUVZ010000132.1:0-2134 GCA_964448265.1 uncultured Candidatus Peribacteria bacterium
TAAATTAAATAAAAAAATCTAAATTAACTCTTATCAATACTTTCATTGAAGCCCCCTTGATTTTAATCCTGTGAATGATAAAGGGGGTTGGGGGGATTTGTTCCCTCAACCACGAACCTCTACCTCCTCTCCACAGTCACTTCTCTCCCCATCTCATCTATCTTTCTAATACTAACGATTGTAGGAGCATCCAATCACAATCTCTCCACAAACTTTGGCCACTCTATCACCACGAAATCATATTGCTGGATCTGATCCAAGATTCCTTTTTCTACCAGTTCATCAAAATGCTGGATCCTATACATATCGATATGCAGGAGTTTATTTTCATAAGTATGGATATACGCGTATGTAGGGCTCTGTACCTTTATTTCATCGATACCAAGTCCTTTCGCGAAGCCTTTGCTGAGGAGGGTTTTTCCAGCTCCAAGCTCTCCTTCCATGAGGAGGATCTTATGCTCTTTGGCAAGACTTTCACCTAATTTTATCATTTCTTCTGGAGTGTTGATTTTCATAAGAGGGGAGTAGTTGATAAATATAGAGTAGTAAGTATGGAATTGACAAGAAAAATCAAATGGGAAAACTGGAGATTTTATATGTTTGGGTTTGAAATAGAAAGAAGGATAGGTATATCATATCTAATTATTCGTGAAGAAAAAATATAATTTTAATCTCCATGAGATATATAATTCCGTTTTATCATTCAAACACTATTTTTACCCATCCTCACTTTGATGCGATTTACCTACATACTCCGCTGCCAGGACGATACCTTCTATACTGGCATCACTAACAACCTAGACAAAAGAACTCATGATCACAATCATTCTACTTCCTGAGCGAGGTATACCAAAAGCAGACGCCCCGTGACATTGATCTGGAGCAAGAAAGCAAAGGACAAGGTAACTGCGATGAAATTAGAATACAAAATAAAAAGGATGGGGAGAGGGGAGAAAGAGGCTATAATCAGAAATTTGAAAAAACTCTAAAAAATCTCTTGCATTCCCCCTACAAATTCCTATATTACTCACAACACACCACAGACAGTAGGTTGCTTCAGTGCATAAAACCCCCATTCCTACCTAGGTTTCATATACAAATATCTTCTTTTTTGTATGAGCCTTGAAAAGGTCTTTTTTTAAATATGAAATTGTGAAGCAATGGCAATTACCAAAAAACAGAAATCTGAACTTATCCAACAATATACTAAGGATCTTAGTTCTGCAACTACTGTCATCATCGTAAAACAACACGCGATTCCTGTCAATATTGCAAATCAGATTAGGATGGATATCAAAGCTACTGACGCTAAGATGAATGTCTTGAGAAAGAGATTATTTTTGAAATGTCTCAAAGACGCCGGCTTAGAAGAAGTAAAAGTTGAAAATCTGGAAGGATCTGTATGTGCCCTATATATAGGATCGGATGAATCTTGACCGCTCAAAGTGATCAACAAGTACTTGAAAGAATTCAAAAGAAAAGATAAGTGAACTTCTTATGACTTCATAGGATGACGATTTGAGAAAAAACGACAAGACTGAGCGTATGTCAGCGAATTAGCCAATATGCCTTCTAGAGATGAATTATTATCTAAACTTGCATACCTATTCAACTATCCATTACAATCATTCGCATTTGTTCTCAATGAAATCGCTAAAAAAAGCGGTAGTGTTGAAGAGAAGAAGGATGAAGTAAAGGTTGAGGAAAAAAAGGAGGAAAAAATTGAGGAAGTTAAAGTAGAGGAAGTTAAAGAGGAAAAGGTTGAGGAAAAAGTAGAGGAAGTTAAAGAGGAAATAAAAGAGGAAAAGGTTGAGGAAAAAGTAGAGGAAGATGTCACTCTGAGTGAAACGAAGAGTATAACAGAACCAGAAGTTAAAGAAGAAGTTAAAGAGGAAAAGCCAAAGAAAATAGCAAAGCCCAAATCTGAAAAAGCTGAGAAAACCGAAAAGCCAAAAAAATCTCCCGCTAAGAAAAAATAATACTAATGAATTGTCACTCTGAGCGAAGCGAAGAGTATAGCTAAAATTAGTAATTGAGTTATATCCTTCACTGAAACGTTCAGGATGACAAAATTCAAAATTCAAAATTCGTTAATCCCAACACCCAATATATTTAGTTCTTTATATTATTATCT
>CAYUVZ010000133.1:0-2111 GCA_964448265.1 uncultured Candidatus Peribacteria bacterium
CCATTAGTTAAACCACTGATTATAACAAAAACTATTAAAATTATTTTTTTCATTTTATTAATTTTTTATTTATATTATTGTTAATTTTTTGTTTCTGCCTCCTATGTTTTTCAATAGGTAAAGCTATATGTACTATACATATTTTTTCAGAAAAATCAAGAGAATATTATTATATAATGATTATGCAGATTGTCAACTTAGAATGTTATCCAAGACAATGATGCATCACATCACTGAAAATGTCATCAACTATACACGATTACACCCTCTGTACCAGCATTACATGCGATAGTTGTCGTACTTGGTATTAACCTCATTCATCCTTCTATATCCAAGGCCGTGGCTGGAGTAATAGCTGTTGTAGTCGGCTCATTGGTAATAGCTACTCCACTCAATGCTTTAATCAAGAAAGTATGTGACTGAGATGTATGAAATCCATTTATTGCATCACTATTCCAGATAAAACTGTTATTATGCTGAGCATCAGCATTTACTCCTCCTGCAAAACTATAATCAGCACCATTGGTTATCTTATTCCCAGATCCTCATCCAATAAATCAGTAATTAGATCATCATGAGATGATGTTGCTTTTTCATCCACCTATTACTCAATAATCGCCATTAACTACATTACTATATCCTCATCAAATAATCGATCGTCAATTTGAAGTATTTATCTTATTACTATCTCATCAGACAATAGTATTTACATCTCATGTAATAATATTTCAGAATCCTCATACAACATTTGAATAGTCTCAAATAACATTATTTTCCTGTCCTCCTCAAATAAAGGATAATCACAGCATTGATTGTATAATCCTATTCAATCGTCAACCGACAATGCTTGAATAACTTCAATTTATCTTATTTTGTTGTCATCCACCTATTATCGAATAACTTCCAGTAATAACAGCATCATAACCTCACACTATACTTGAATAATTACCATTTGCCCTATTGTTCCATCATCATCCTATAAAAATATGATTCCCTATCGCCGTATTCGTCAACCCTCAACCCACAAAGATATATGTTCCGCTTACTGTATTAGACTGGCCTCATCATACGAAGACATTAGATCCTGTAGATATATTAGACTGCCCTCATCAGATGAACATATAATCACCATATGCGGTATTTGCAGCCCCTCATCCGATGAAAACGATATACCCGCTCGCTACATTTGTATATCCTCAACCGATGAAAATATCGTTTCCAGTAGCGGTATTTGTTGATCCTCAACCGATAAAGGAATTATCTCCATTCACCCTATTCCTTGCTCATCATCAGATAAAATTATCTGATCAGCTTACTGCATTCGCCCAACCTCATCCAATGAATGCTAAATCGCCATTCGTTCTATTTTCCCATCATCCTCCTATCACTGAATAGACTCCAGTCACTATATTTGAGTCACCCCCACCGATAAAAGTATAAACACTATTCGCAACATTTCCAGTACCTCATCAAATAGTTGTATAAGAATTATTCGCATTATTAGAAGAACCTCAAGCCACAACTGAATAATATCCGTTCACTATGTTAGTTAATCCTCATCCGATATTTGAGTAATTACCATTTATCATACCGATACCACCACCTCCGATAATAGAATAATCTCCTGTGATGACATTACTAGATCCTCCAGCTATAGAACTATACACTCAAATGCTGGCGTTGTTTGGATGTCACGCGATGAAATTCCCTGACACCTGTAAAGGTGCACTAGGATTGCTGATATTGATACCTACATTTCATGTTAGCCTATATACCTTGCCCGTCAACATGGACCAATAATTATTTCCTCATCAAGCTACACTATTTGCGTAGAGTAAATTTCATGTGCTATCTACTCACAAAATTGCACCTGTCCATAAAGCAGAATATGGTAAGTTAGTAACATTGATCCAGACTCAGCCATTACCTCATGAATTAAAGTCTCGTTCCATAGTGCCTCATTCTGTACCATCACTGGTAAGTGAAACTCTCTGGATTGTCTGTCGGGCATTAGAAATATTTGATGGGATAGTCAAACCCTGAGCTGAAGTGAAACATGTGAAGAAAATAATGAAAGATATGATAATAACAGAAAGAAGATATTGAGTAAT
>CAYUVZ010000134.1:0-2091 GCA_964448265.1 uncultured Candidatus Peribacteria bacterium
CCCCAACCCCCTCCCTTGTCAAGGAGGGGCAGTCATTTAGTCTTAATAAAGAGGAGGACAACATTGATAACATTATTTTAGTGGCGAATTTGCCGTATATACCGGAGAAGGTATTTGAGGAAAATGTGGAAGAGAATGTGAAGAAGCGAGAGCCGAAACCTGCCTTTGTCGGTGGGGAGGATGGACTTATGTATTATAGAATGATGCTGGGGCAGATTATCCAGTTACGAGTGACGAGTGATGAGTGACGTGGGAAATGATATGAAAAGAATAAAAAATCTTTAGTAATGTTCTTTGAAATGATGACGCGACAGGTGGATATTTTGCGTCAAGAATATAGCGAGTATTTCGTTTTCGAGGAGGTGAAGACTTTTCATTTTAATATTAGGATAGTGAAGGTGAGCCCGAGATAGAGTTTAAATATTTTATTGTGGCGTCTACATTATCTACTCATTTACATATATACCTTTTGGAATCTATTTTGTATCTTTCATCGATATATTGGTTAGCAAGTTTATCTGACCATCCTCAGGTTCATTGTATACATATGATGGGTATTTTTTTTTGATAAGCAATCGTAATCTCGTTGAGTGTCCCACTTCCTCATCAGATGGTGATAATTGCATCACAACTCGAGACTAAGACATATTCTCTTCATCCTCATCTTTCCATGCCAGTACATACTATACAATCTGTGTATTTTTTCATTTTTCATCGAAGATTTGGTGTTTTACCATAGGTAATTCACATCACTATTCATTTTTTGGATTTTGCACCCCTTGCTGCTATCATGCTCAAACTATCACTATCCTTTTCTGCTCCATATACTAAAATATATTTATTCTGAGCTAACTTTTTTCATAATTCAAATGCTAATTTTTTTATTATTTTTTCATATCAAAGATCTGCTGCTGATCACATAACTCAAATTTGTCTAATTTTCATGATAATTTATTAGAAAATAAATGTAGTAATTATATTGTATCTTTTTCTTGTTGTAAAACATTTAAAATTGTATTACTGTATATGTATTTTTTTCATAAGTTTGATAGTCTATTGAGCTCTCAAAGTTCAGTTTCCTTGCCTCTTAATCTATTTATTGCTTCCCATAAATACTGATTTTGTTCTATCATATTTTTACAAAATCTTTTTGACTTTTCTGTAGGTATTGATGCCTTCTGGCTAGCTATCTTTTGATTTGCAATATAAGGGATTCAATAGATTTTTTTCCCATTTTTAATGGATGCACCGCTCATAGGCATTCAATAAAATAAATCCCTTTCATCGATCCAATCGATATATTCTTTTGGAGCATACATCGATTCTATAGGTATCCCATCCAAACTGTCTTTCTTGGAAAAATTTAAAGCGACTCTTATACAATCAATCTGTATTCATGCTTTTTGAAAGATTTCTATGGTTTTTTTTAAGGTATCACCAGAAAATATGCCATCATCGCAAACAATCACTTTCGTTTTTTTTGATTTTTTGTACATCTCCTGTAACTCTATTATCTGTTTTTCTAGATCATCTCAATCCCTTTGTGTGATTTGATATCATAATTTCTTATCAAATAACGCTTCTTCAGAAGGAGACGTCCTTGTAGAATTGAAATTAAAATCGGCATCTGGAATATAAATTCAATTTTCAAGTCCGATTATACATTCATTTTCATTGTTCTTGGAAGCGAAAAACTTTTTTATATCTTGGTATTTTATCAATTCAGTAACTTCAGCACCAAATATGCTATTGATAGTATTTATGGTGTTTTTTCTGATGCTTTGAAGATCAAGTTTGTTTGTATCAATTCCCAAATTTAACATATTGATAGTTTTTTCTAAATCAGCGGTAATGTAATATTTTTTCATTTTCTTAAAATTAAATTATAAAAAATCCCCCGTTTTCCCGGGAGAGTGTAAAAAAAATGTAATCGGAAAAACTTATCCCGCCTGCTTTCGAAATCTATAATCACTTCATCGACATTCGTGCTTATAGTTTTTCAAGTCGTCGGTATCCATTAATCATCCAAAAAAACTTCGTTTCACTTGTTTTTTTGGTGATTGAATGTATCTGCAATGGTAGAGATAATGG
>CAYUVZ010000135.1:0-2082 GCA_964448265.1 uncultured Candidatus Peribacteria bacterium
GGTAAGAAGAAATTCAATGAGAATAATGGTTGGGAAAGACTGACCGACAGTGATAAGGATTCAAACCGATATCATGCTCGTCATTATAAGGATATTAAGCGACCCTATCTGGAAAAAAATAAATGTACAACATTATTTGATTCTCTGAAAAAGCCATCCTCCATCGGTACGATTATCGGGAAAATGGAACATAATCGCTGGAATGCGGAAAAACTGCTGACTGGATTTGTAAAGGGTGATACAGAAATTGCCAACAAAGGTGATAAAGACATTCGCAACCGTTTGAAATATCATTATTGTATTTGTCCATGGGACTCTTTAAACCAGGATGATCAGTTAAAAGATATCGATCCTACGCAATATCTTTTAAAAAACAGCAGCCATCAATAATCCACAAGTTATGAAAAAAATTCATGTCATCATATATGTAACCTTTGCAACATTTTGCATATTTTTTTCTATTCCAGGTTGCAAGTCATCTAAATTAAGCCATAATAAGCCGTTAAAGGTTGATTATAATTACGAGAAATTCAAAAAGACCTTTGAGGAGGAGATGGCTAAATCCGGTGCTATAAGCGACTCTGCGTCACAAAAGAACGATTCTAATTATCGCAGTAAAAAAAATGACAGTATCATCTTTCTTTTATCAGACTATAAGTCATCTGAATTGGAAACTACTAAACTATTGAAGGTAGATTATAATTACGAGAAATTCAAAAGGACCTTTGAAGAGGAAATGAATAAACTTGGTGCTGAAAGCGATTCCGCTTTAAAAAAGAAGACCTGGATTGATACCGAAAAAGAACTCATAAACTACTTTTCAGATAAGAATGACAAGTCATCCGTAGTTCGAATAAAATGTACTTTGCCATCCTGGTTCTCTGAATCTATTCAAGAATCTGCTGATACAATGTACATGATTGGCATCTCTGATCCGGGTTACGAAGACTCCATCGCAATGTCACAGGCAATTTCCCGAGCCACAGCATTAAATGCCTTATCACGGGGAGATTCATTGTATTTTAGCAATGATTTCCATTTAAAATCTGGAATGAATAAATCAGAGATGTTCACAAACCTAAATGATTATAGTTTTATTGCATTCATTTCCGATTCTACTGAAAATTCAAAACTCATAAAATTTGCAAGATTGCCAAGTAAGGAAACAATCGTACTCATGGGGTTCCCAATAGTGAATCTACATGACACAATAGCTTTGAATTCTCGCGTTAAACTTACATATTCCAATAAAGAAGGTGCAGCGGAACACGATAAGCATATTAATCTCCAAAAGACAATCTTTGAAACTCAAAAATACCAGCAGAAAGCAGTTTTAATTGATGGAAGTTTGGTATGTCTCAACAAGGGAAAATTCATCGGAAATGGGTTCTTCTTTCCACATAACCTTTGTTCTTACGACCGCTATAAATTCTATTACCAAACGCATGAGGGAAATAGAACAACTCAATTAGAGGATTTTCAGGGAACTGATTGTAAACAAACCCTTTGGGTTGCCTATCTTAACCAGATTGTTAAGAATCTTACGCGTATGGCTGATTCTGCAAGATGTAATCGTAACATCCAAATCAAATCTACCACTGTTACCGATGTATACGGTAATCCGGCAAATGGAAAGCCCGGTGGTAACGATAGCATTACATCAAAGAAAATGGTGCCCAATGCAGCAAATCTGGGCAAAGAAACTTTGACCAGAAAAAGTATGACCTTAAGCCTTCCGTGGAAAATCTATCGCATTTTTCTTGATAAGAACAATATGAAAGTTGATTTAAGATGATATTCATTTTCAAAAATAAACCTAATACAATGAAAAGAAGGATTCTAATTCTGATAGTGACAGGTGTTTTACTCTGCAGTTCCGTTTTTTCACAGTGCCAGGATGAAAAGGCAGAGAAACTTGGTCAATACTGGTCGAGGGAGATGGCAATGGCCTGTACCAGTTCGCCCAACAAACTGAAGATTGCGGTTACAAAATGTTTGTATGATAAAAATCTGAAGGATGGCACTGGTGGATGGAAAATTTGGACTTCGGCAGAGTGGCAAGGTAAATATACTACATTGAAT
>CAYUVZ010000136.1:0-2069 GCA_964448265.1 uncultured Candidatus Peribacteria bacterium
GCTCAGTATCCGTGGGTAGACGCCCGCCCGGTTGGAATTGCTTCCAGGGTCCGAGGGGCATCTTCGCGCGTGTCGGTATCACCGCGTTACCCTGCTTTACCCACTTCGTTGCCGTCTGATAGAGTTCTGTCGTCATGGTGTCCCCCTCTCTTACTTGAGAATGTTGAGAATGTTGAGATTTTCTTACTCGACTTTGGCATTAACATAACATTAGGATCCAGATCTTCTGCACTTTGACAACTGCATACTCCAATTGCCTGGCGTCAACACGGGGAAAACGCTGTACAATACAGGGTGAGATACAACGTCATGGAGGTACAGCATGATTCCCCTGGTTGCGTTTCCCGAAGTTGTGGAGCGTTATGCACCGTTCTTCGCTGATGTCTTCTCGGCGGAAGCGTTCATCGAATTCAAGCGGTACATCAGCGGCTTGATCGTTTCAGAGAACAAGACGGTTGAAGGCATCAATCGGCTGTTTGTCTTTGAGAGCCGGAATCAGAGTTCGTTGAACCGGCTGCTGACCGTCAGCCCGTTCTCCTTGGCGGCGTTGAATCAGGCCCGCTTGGCGGTGTTGGCCAGTGTGCCGGCGACGCACCGTAAACCCAAGGGGGTGCTCAGTGTGGACGACACGTTGCTCAGCCACTACGGACAGGACTTTGAGCAGATCGCCAAGCTGTACGACCATGTGAGTGAGAGCTATGTCTGGGCGCACGATCTGGTCACTCTCCACTACAGTGACGATGATACCGACTATCCGTTGTTGTTTCAACTGTGGCAGCCGGTGGATCTGGCCAAACTGGAACAGGGTCTACGGACGGCGCAAGTGCCACTCAAAGCGAGCAAAGAGCCGCTCAAGGAGACTGCCCCCCGCAAGTGGCGCAGTTACTTGCTGGGGGTCTGGCAGCGCCGCCAGAAGCAGTGCCCCGAGATCCAGGATCTGTATGACAGCAAATTGAGCATCGCCCAGGCCTTGCTCCAGCAGTGGGTCACGGCCCATCCGGATGAAGCGTTGCCGGTGGTCTTCGACAACTGGTTCACCCAGCCCGACTTCTGTCGCTTCCTGGATCAGACCTTGCACTTGCCGTATGTCGGCACCTTAGCCGACGGTGACAAGGTCACGTTGCAGAGCGGCCAGGAAACGCTCAAAGACTTCGCCGACCGGCTCAAACAGGAACACCTGCAGGCTGGCGCCGCCGGCGGCAAAGCGGTCTTCCAGCGCATCACGATCACCTATAAAGGTGAACAGGAAACCTACTACAGTTATTGTCAGACGCACCACATCCACGGTTTCGGTAAACAACGGCTGGTCATCAACCATCGCAAGGCGGATCTGGCAGACAATCCCGTCTTTTACATCAGCAACCGCTTGGTATGGCAGGCCGCGGGCATCACCCGCATTCGGCGCCATCGCTGGCCCGTTGAAGTCTACCACGAGGAAGGCAAGGCCGAAGGGCTGGACAAGTATCAACTGCGGGACTTCAGCGCCATTCAACGGCATGTTGCGCTCGTCGCCGTAGTCTACAGCTTACTGCGCACCGCCCAACACGATCCTGACCTTCGCGACCAGCTTCAACGTCAACTCGAGATCACCCTCGATGGCAGCGTAGCTTTCTGGCGGCGAGCTGCACAGGCACAGAGCCTGTGGTGCCTGGGCCTGTTCATCAGCGCCGGTTTGACCCAAGGCCAGTCCTTACCGCAAGTGATGGCCCCGCTCGTGCGGGCTATCTGCAGGGCTTGAGGTAACCGGCGTATCGGCGGGCGCAGCCGCACTGCAACAGCAGTCCAGTGCGGTAAGACGATTGCTGCCTCCGCTCAGGCAGGCGACACAGAAAACGTCCCTGAGAGGCTACTTGGAGTATTCAGTTTTCAAGATGCCAAAGTCGAGTTATACCACCGCTTGGCCGCCAGCCCCGACTTATTAAACAGTCTCTTAGGGTCTGTGTTGAGGGTCTGTGGGAACTACCCGAGCCGCGTGCCTTCCACCTCGAGCCCGCCGCCCTGCGGCAGCTTGCTCCAGCTCCGGCGCTGCCATTCCTCTTTGAGTACTTCAACCGCCGCCTGCTCCAGGA
>CAYUVZ010000137.1:0-2025 GCA_964448265.1 uncultured Candidatus Peribacteria bacterium
CCATGATATATTGTAAACATAAAAAGAAATTGAAAAAAAGATTTATCCAGTTATGAATAATGTAATGGAGAATCGGTTCGATCTGCACAAAAAGCACCTTTGGGATATTCTCAAAATTTTGTACGAAAGCAATTTTGCAAATATTCTTTGATTTAAATGAGGTACAGCGCTGTATTTTTTTTACGGGTTGCCGAGATATTCCGTGGATCTCGATTTTTCATTGACTAGAGATTTAAATACACAACAGCTAAAAAATTTTAAAGCTGAACTTGGAGAATATCTTACCGATAAATTACAAGATAGTAAATATACGGTGAAGCCTGATGGAACTATGACTCATAGCATCAGATATACCATACAGTATTGATGATCCAAAAAAATAAAATTGGAAATCTGATCCAAAATGTATGATGACAACTATGAGATCAAGAAAATACTGGGTTTAGATATGTTGGTCATGAAAATTGACTATATGATGGCACATAAACTTTGCGCCTTTGTGAGTAGATACAAACTAAACTGATCTATAGCCAACAGAGACCTTTTTGATATATGGTTTCTCCTCAAACATGCCTATACTCCTCATGAAGGGACTATAAGGGCTAGAAGTAAAAAAATGCTCGGACAAGAAATGACGAGTAAAAAATATTATGCATATCTGCTTGATTTTTTATCCAAACATAAGAATGCATTACACAAAAATATATTAAACTGATTGTGAGATCTTATGGATCCTGCATTGAAGTCATGGGTAAAAAATTCATTGGTAAACGAGTTGATGGTAGAATTACAATTGAGAATGTAGGGTTTTAAATTTAAGTAATCAGCATGCAGGACATTCACCAGCGAGAGCTTAAAATGCAGGAGAAAAGAAAACAGACTCCTTTTCGTGATTTTGTAAAAGAAATCTGTAGTTGGCATTCATTAACTTTTTATAGGCTCAACTGACTCATCTCAAGATACCCCAATACTGATAGAATAAAGTCAGTAGTATCATCGATTGATTTTGAGAATAATAAAGATTCTCACTTAAAGTATTGATTTGATTATGATTTTTGAAAAAATCTTTTTGAGAATTTTCAGCAATTATTCAGTAAAATAGATCTTCCAGCAACTATTAAATTAGCAAATAATGAAAATTCGGAATATGCAGATTCTGTTTTTATGGCAAAAAACGTATACATCAGCAATATTGTTGTGTTTGATACTGAGAATGTAATGTATAGTTTTATGGTAAAAGAACATTCTAGAAATATTTTGAATTCTTCTATGGTTTGGAATAGTAGTGATAATATTTATTTTTGTACATGAGTTATTGAGAGTTTAAATATTTTTTATTCTAAATATATTAGCAATTCTGCAAATGTGTGGTTTTCTACTAATTTAAATGGCTGTCATGAATGTGTTTCGTGTGATTGATTAGATAATCAGAATTATTGTATAGAGAATAAAAAATATGAAAAAGAGGAATATTTTAAAAAGAAAGAAGAGATTTTGTCACGCAAGGCGGATTTCTTGAATATGTATAAAAATCTTAATTTTAAGGGAACCAATTATTGAAGTACAAATATTGTTTGAGATTTTATTTTGAAATCGGAAAATGTAGAAAATTGAAAATTGGTGTACAATGTAAAAGATGCTAGAAATAATGTTTTGGTATGATGAACTCAATGAGATGAATATATGTACGACTGTTTTAGTTGTGGATCTCCTTGGAGCAATCATTTTTACGGCACTCCGAATTGTTGAGACTCTGAACATGTGTATTGTTCTACTATTATTAATCGTTGCTCAAACATATATTATAGTTATTACTTACATTGATGTTCTCATTGTCTTGGATGTGTGTGATTACAGAACAAGCAGTTTTGTATCTTTAATAAAGAATATGGTAAAGAAGAACGATTTGCACTTGCAGACAAAATCTTTTCGCAGATGGAGAAAGATTGAACTTTGTGAGAGTTTTTCCCTGGTTATCTCAATCCTTATTATTTTAATGATACTGTAGCATGTATACTTGATGAC
>CAYUVZ010000138.1:0-2008 GCA_964448265.1 uncultured Candidatus Peribacteria bacterium
GGTTGGGGTGGGTTTGTTCCCTCAAAACAGAAAGATTAACAGGGGGGTTGGGGTGAGTTTGTTCCCTCAAACCAAAAACACTTGATCACTTCAATATATTTTTCCCTTTATCATCTGAAATCTTCTGTTTTTTCATCATCTGGAATCTCTCTTCAGAAATTTGACAAACTGACCCATTCTGACTATAATAAGGTATAGAATTTATTCATTCCCTAAACCACCATGATAGAAGTCGCCAAAACCAATGCTGAGACATTTGCAGAGCAATTACAAGACCTGAAAGCAGATGTGCTAAACAACGCAGAGAAGAACAAAATCAAGGATCCAAAATTGGAAGAAATCGATCCGACTTTTTGATATAAAGATATCAAGGATTATCTGACTCCAAATGTTGTAGATCTGATAGATGACAGAGCTCTTTTGAGCACTATAAATAACTACATCTGAAAATCGAATATCGACGTCATCACCGCATGAAAGAAATATCTCTACGGAGACCTTATCCTTTCCAAAGAAAATTCTTACCGAGTGATTACTGTACAACCTTCACCTAATTATCTTCGCAACAACAGCAGACCTAGAAAGAGAGGATTGGCTACAGAAATCAGAGTGCCTATCATTGCGAACTGAACGACTTCATTTAGAAATGTTTTGCAACTCGCCGCGATGATCAATACCCTCGCTATTACATTCAGAGGACAGGAAGTAGGTACAGATAAAGTAAGTGACATTGAGGTCAATCAGCGATGAAGCAAGTTTCTGTGAGATAATAATCCATCCTTCAACAAAGGAGATTACCTTCATATCTCCGAAGCATGAGCTTTCTTTGATCAACACGCGTTAAATATCAAAGATCTCCAAGAAATGACGCCTTATGTAAAACTAGATGACATCGCGAATTTTCTAACAAACTATGTAGAATATATCTTTGATGATCAAGACTAAACTAAATAGTTATTTTATCTATTCAAAATTTTAAAAATGAGCCTTACTCCTGCTGAAACAAATGTAGCAAAAGATGCCCTATGGTACATCGATAATTCTGATACAAAAGAAGATGTATTCAAAGCTGAACTAAACACATTGGAGGTACAACAAAACCTCGAAGCAACATACAAAACAACAATCGACGACCTCCCAAAAAACAAAGCCACAATAGCTACGGCTATCAAAAATTATTTTAAGAATGAAGAGGGGACACGGATTGATTACAAAGAACTCGATGCTACAGACCCTGTATATATCCTTTTTGTAAGATCAGCTTTAAAAGCCAATGATTCTAATGTAGTCTTAGATGATGATGAGATATACTGAGAAAAAACCAAAGAAGCTGTCAAAGCATTTCAAAAAGAGGCATTCCCAGACGAGAGTGGCGAACGAGATGGCTTAGTATGACCAAAGACTGCCAGAAAATTATATGAGAAACTAACATGAACAGAAACAAAGCCAGTTATCACCACAGGCACCACTGTAGTAAATAACCCTGCCAAACAAGAGAGTTCAACAATTAATATTCCAAACCCCAAAAAAAACAATGAAACCAATATCAATAAAATCTCTTTTATTCAACATCCTTCATTAGCTCCTGATAAATTAAGCCAACCTATAAACGACAAAAAAAATCCTGAGTTTTGGAAAACAGCTATCAGACAATATAATGCATGGAAAATCTGAGAACTTCCTATCGGTGTTGTGGTTGATAATATAGTTCAAAAATATTATAATTGAGCAGATCAAGAAAGACGTCGAAATGAAATTTTAAAGAAAGATGATCCGATCGTAAATGCCTATCTTTTGTATAATGCCATGAACTGACCAGGGACTAAAAAAGAAGTAATAACAAGATTTGTAACAGACAATAAGATAAACTGGATTAATACATACAGACAATTTGGTAGTATAGATGGACAAAATTTAACTCAACGATTTTTCTGAGATTTGAGCGGTGATACATTAGATACCATGATAAGTAAATTAGCAAAGACAGAAGATAAAACCATAATTAACG
>CAYUVZ010000139.1:0-2002 GCA_964448265.1 uncultured Candidatus Peribacteria bacterium
CCCCAACCCCCTCCCTTCTTAGGGAGGGGCAGTTTTTTTGACAAAAAGGGTTTTCTGAGTATAATTAGAGGGAAGATTAAAAATGTCATTGCGAGGCACAAAGCAATCTTAATTGTCACTCTGACCCCGACTTCTCGGACGAAGAGTATAGCTGATATAAGTAATTGAGTTATATCCTTCGCTGAAATGCTCAGGATGACAAAGAATACTCAATCTGACAGTGAATAATAAAGTTTTAACTTTTTAGGCAGTAAGCATGTTTTACAGTCATAGTATTCGTTCTCACAAGTGTATAAAATCTAGAAATTTGATTCTGATTTTTTTGACGATTGTTTTGGGATTCGCGTCACTTATTACGATGGCGCAACTTACGATCCCATCAAATATTACTAATGCTCGACAGACTATCCAGAGAGTATCACTCACCAGTGATGGTACGGAATCAGGTATTATGGAATGGGATTTCAACTCCTGAGGTAATGGTTGAGTCTGGATTAATGTTGCCTGATTATCTTCATATAACGCCCGAACAGGTGCAGTTTTGTGAGTAGATAGTACGGGAAACTTAGTCTATGCAAGTGGCATAGTGTGATCTTCAAATAATTACTGGTCGATGTTGACGGGTAAGGTATATAGATTGACAGGGAATGTAGGTATCAATGTTAGTAATCCAAGTGCACCTTTGCAGGTGTCGGGGAATTTTATAGCAGGAAATGTGAATAATGCGAGTGTGGGAGTAAATAGTTCTATAGCGTGAGGATCTAGTAATGTCATTACTGGAGATAGATCATTTATCGGATGATGACAAATGAATTTGATAGATGGGTATTATTCAGCTATCGTATGATGATTGACTAATATAGTGAATGGATATTATTCAATGATTGGTTGAGGACAGAATAATACAGCAACAGGCACTGGGGCCACTGTAGTCTGAGGTGAGTGAAATATTTCTAGTGGAGCATATACATCTTTGTGAGCGTGATATTTTAATTGAATACATTGAAATTACTCTACTATCGGATGATGAAGATGGAATACTGGCACAGGGACATATTTCTTTATCTGAGGATGAGGATCTAATACTGTATATAATGATTTTGTCGCTATCTGATGATGATGGCTAAATATTGCTCGCTGATATGTCTCTACAATAGCCTGATGATCATGAAATATCGCAAATTGAACTGGATCATTTATTTGAGGATGACTTGGAAATCATGCTGCATGATATGCATCTAGCGTAATGTGAGGTGAATCGAATTTCGCAAGTGGAGATTATTCTACAGCTATGGGAGATATGGCACACGCTAATTGAACTGGTTCTACAGCCATAGGACAAGCAACTACAGCTAATGGACGAGGGGCTACTGCAATGGGTTGGGCAACCACAGCCAATTGATTTTCTTCTTTATCCATGTGACAGACAACAACAGCAGATGGAGATTATTCTACAGCCATAGGAAGATGAACACTTGCTTATGGGACGAGTTCTACTGCTATGGGTGATGCAACAACAGCAGATGGAGATTATTCTACAGCCATGGGGAAAGATACTACAGCTAATGGAGATTATTCTACTGCTATGGGGAGAGATACTATCACAAATGGGCGATACTCTACAGCCATGGGAATCCATACCACAGCTAATGGACATTATTCTTTTGCTATGGGATATTATGGAGAAGCTGATTGACTTGGATCTATTTCAATGGGGTATGAATCTTTTGCTATAGGAGACTATTCTTCTGTGGCATGATGATATCAAAATGCGACAACTGGAGATTATACCTTTATCGGAGGGGGTATTAGTAATACCATCCCTCAATGAGATAACTCAATTATCGTCTGATGAAGTGGAAATAATGTAAATGGAGATAATAGTTTCATCTGATGAGGACTCTCAAATTTAATTAATGGAATTTATAATTTTATTGGTGGTGGTCTTGTGAATTATATCGATTGAGACCAATCTATTGTATGGTGATGAAATGATAATATC
>CAYUVZ010000140.1:0-1970 GCA_964448265.1 uncultured Candidatus Peribacteria bacterium
TTCTTGATCTTTTGAAACCACTGCATATATCTACATATGTGCCTGTTCATTTGGAATCTTTGAAATATACGGAACATGCTCAAAGTCATGTAATTCATTTTCTTGCTTCTTATCCAAATAAATATTTGATATGTTTTCACACTTGATGAGCTGAGACTTCTCAAGATAGATTTCGGGCACAAGATAATTGGATAAAACTTATCAAACAGATAATCTGAAAATACGGAACTTCCGTGCATATTTTCTTATCTTGAACGGCTTTTGAATCTTCAGGAGTTAAGAAAATACTTAGCCATTTGAGTGTGGAGGAGAAAGAACAGGTTACTAATTTATGTGGAGTATTTAATCTCTACGAATTTGCTTGTTTTCTTGAGAAATCTACACTTATGATATCAAATGATACCGGTCCGATGCATTTAGCTGCTGCTATGTGAACCAAAACTATAGGTCTTTTCGGCCCTGAAATCCCTAGGAGGTTCGGTCCGTATCCTTTGAGCAAAAATATATGACTTTACAAATGAAAGGGTATTCCTTATATCAATGTCCACCTTGAACAATGGAAAAAATCACCTCAGAGTATAGTGAATCTGATAACGGTGGATGATGTTTTTAGTTTGGTCAAAGATACTCTATGAAAAATATCTTACTCTTCAAGTTGTGAGCTATAGGTGATGTCTTGATGACTACTCCTTTTGTCAGACAACTAAAACTATGATTATGAAAAGAGGTGCATATTACTTATATGGTAGGGAAAAGATCTTCGGAGACGTTGAAATGTAATACTTATGTAGATGAAATCAAAACTTTTGATGAGGATATTTTCGCTCAAAAACATATTTGGAAATGGTGTAAACTGATTTTTCAATTGAGGGAACTTTCCCAAAAGAACGATACGGTCTTTGTTTTTGATAAACATTGGATAGTCAATTTGACTCTTTGGTTATGAGGATTCAAAAGAAGAATCGGATTTAATCGTTTGGGGAAACAGAGGTTTTTCCTTACGGACAGAATTTATTGGGATGCTACCAAAAGAGAAGTAGAATACTATTTAGATTTGCTCAGTTGTATCCATATACAACCAAATTATGATGATCAAGAGTATGATCCTCAAGTATCTTCTTGTCACCATATATTGGATGATACTTCAAAGAAAAAGATTGATGCGCTTATCCATACCTTACGTTCTTCATGAAAAAAGATAATCTGAATCTCAACGGGGTGATGAAATGCCTTGTCTCCCAAATGAGATTGTAGGTGGTGGACATTGAATAAACGAAAAGAATTATCACAACAACTCCTTATGCAATGAAATATCGTCGTGCTCTTATGATCCAAATCTGATAGAAACCTTGATATTGATCATGAGAATCTTATTCACTTACTTTGAAAATATAGTATAGTAGAAACTATCTATATTGTAAACGCTTTGGACTTTGTTATCTGTCAGGAAAGCTGATTTGCACATTTTGTGTGATGTACTCGTACTCCTATGCTAGCATTAGCTGGTCCAACCAATCCTTATAGATTCTATCCTCATACAAC
Organism: uncultured Candidatus Peribacteria bacterium; assembly: GCA_964448265.1. GTDB lineage: Bacteria > Patescibacteriota > Gracilibacteria > Absconditabacterales > Absconditicoccaceae > CAJBLF01. The sequence goes on from CAYUVZ010000140.1 coordinate 1,543, forward strand.
TCAAAAAGAAAGTCATCCCATCTGATGGTTATGGAAGTGTAAAAAGGAATGCTATGATGTATATGGCTGATATAGTGCCTGTAAAGGTGATGAAATAGATAAGATAACTGTAGCAGATGTCTTAGAAAATATGTCTCGCGAAACTACATCGTAATTAGCGATTTTACTCGTTTAGTAACAAAAATGTACAAAATATTGTTCAGCTTATTACATATGTTACCCCAAAGTTTACAGGACTCTTTGTTGAAATTGAATTTCAATTTTTTCTGATTTTTCCATGAGGTCTCTTACTCTCAATGATGAGAGGACCTTGTATTAAATAATATCTTACCTCCAAAATGATTCTATATAGATGTATGAGCTCATCATCCTAGGATATATTCCAATACTTATAAATTATACAAAAAATGATGGCATGGGATCAATAT
>CAYUVZ010000141.1:0-1962 GCA_964448265.1 uncultured Candidatus Peribacteria bacterium
GAATATCATCTCCCGCGGAAAGGTAACCCAAGTACCGGTACCAATACGATCACTAGAAGCATAATTTGCCTTATATTTTTTAGGATCTTTATTCAAAAACACTGCAGTCTTAATTTTGATATTTGTTTCATCAATATTGATTCATCTCAACGCACAAATTTTTTCTAATTCATTTTGCACCTTCAATGTCGCAGCAGTCATTGTTGCACTCGTCTCTGTCAAATCATCAACAATCAGAATATTTGCATTTTTCAACTCCTCTACAGTTAATAATTTTAAATCCAGAGGAAACATATGAGAGGTGGTATCACATAACTCACCAGCCTTCTGCTCTTTATAACTCTTGAATCCTATGACTCCTATCGGAAGTTTATATTTTTTAGCAAAGTGATACGCTAGACAATATCAGCCATTAGAGATACCTATGAGATGTGTAGGTGTAAATTTATCCTTTTCCATCTTTTCGAAAATAACTCTACATCCTTCCTCTATCTCTTTTGGAGAAATAATAATTTCAGGTTTTTCAGTATTTTTTTCTTGAGAATGTGTAGACTTGAATAAGATTTCTCTTACCACAAGAGGCAGAATTGTTGTTTTAGTCGCTTGCCTAATATGACTTGCATTCAAAACCTGCAATATCGCATCCTGCAAATTTGTTGCAAGATCTACATAAGATGGTTGCGGTTTTGATGTAGTATCCAATCCAGGGAAAGTTTCATCAATCTTTTTTTGTACAATCTTTGCAATATCTTCTCTTGAAAATTTCTTATCGTTGTCTAAAGCTGTCATAATGGGAAAATAAGAAGGTAAAATATATCTAATTAAAGTTTATTCTTTGGGGATTGATGTAATGTCCTTATCACTTGGTAGACAGACAAGTTCATCCCATGCATTACTGATTTCTACAATTTTATCGTCTATTCTTTTAACAGCATCCGTTATCATATGCCTATCAGACTCTGACATTTTTTTATTGAGTAGATTTGAATTTTCACGCTGTATTTTTTTAAAAAAACTCGATATATTCTCTGCTCTGAGAGAACCAGTCAATGACTCATAGTGAGGAGTGTCCATAGTAGATGTTTCTGCTTTTTTGATGAGTTGTATACTATTAGAAATTCTCATAAAAAACATTTCGAAAACTTCAAAATATTTATTCATCGCTGCTCTAGAATATCTTGCTTTTCACCTACCGTTTCTCTCGATGAGTATTTTTAAAATAAAATCTCCAAGAATATCTATCTGATCAAATAAGTTTTTTTTATTAATAAATACTATGAGTCTGGCCTGTAGTGCACGCAATTCTTGTACTCAGTTTCATCCTTCTATTATGTAGCGAAACAGATGAGCTCGTTGTTTGACACTAATTAGTGGGGTGGGGTCTTGAGTGTTGAGTGCCTTAGGAAAAGATTCTATCAGTTTTTGTAGTAGATCTTTAAGTTTTAAATAAGGAATACGATCAAATTTTTTCTCAAGAAATCCTATCTGTTCTGTATCAAGAATAAATTTTTCCACTGATTGTTCAGCAGCGGAAATATCTTTTTTTTCTGCTGGGTGGTTATTTTTACTAAGATTCTTGAATAATTGGTGAGTTGTTTTCAATTCTTCTATAGACAATATACGCTTGTAAGTATTAAACAAATCTTTCATTGCCTTGTCGAGTGGGGATCAGCAGGTTTCCAATAAATAGCTACTGATATCTTTTAATATTTTTTCTCTTAACGCAACTTCTTCTTGGTATTTTTTTGAACGCAGTTTTGAAAAGATGCTTGTGAAATTTGTCATTGTGGTCTATAATAAGAAATAAAACATTTCTATCTATAAGATACATATTTCTCACACAAAGTCAAGCTTTTCTGATTGTATTGACTTTTTCATCTATAAAAGTATATTAGCCATACAAAACAAAAGGTACATTAAAGGGTCAATTTAGCCACCTGAGAAAGTAATTTTTTAAACATA
>CAYUVZ010000142.1:0-1929 GCA_964448265.1 uncultured Candidatus Peribacteria bacterium
TTATTACACCAGTCTTGTCACTATCACCAATATTTACATTTATATTGTCCTGATTTTTCGTTTTTGAGAAAATCAGCGTAACTACATATATCCTTAGTATAGTAATCGTGATTTTGATTGTAGTTTTTTCTACAAATTTCAAATCGATCAAAACCATCAATTTCTCCAAAATAAAGCCAGCCATTATTTCTTCTTTATTATTTGGAATTTCAGCCATTCCAGCGAAATACTTGCTTACCGCCTCGTGAGCAATCAATGCCCCCACATTATATATGTTTAGAGCTGGGATAATCGGGCTGCTGGCCTTATTGATTTTCAACTTTACTATACCAAAATTATCATTAAAAGAGTATAGGTTTATCTTATTTAGAGGCCTAATAGTAATCACGCAATGGGTTCTATTTTATTATAGCCTCTCCAAGATGAGCGTCGTCATTGGATCCACCATTTTCAGCACTACACCTATATTTGTATTTTTATTATCATTGGTATTCTTGTGAGAGAAATTTACCCTAAAAAAAATAGTAGCGTCTTTACTCATCATCATTGCAAGTATTTTAATTTATCTTAACATATAGCACCCATGAAAAAAAACATTTTACTGCTGTTCTGCTGAGGAACAATATCTATGACCAAAAATGAGAATACTGGAGCCTTGGATATAGAAAATGGTGCAGATCAATTATTCAAATTAGAGCCAAGAATCGTAGAACTGGCCAATATAGATGTACAGGTGGTTGATAACCTAGACAGCTCTAACGCGACCCCAAGACTCTGGGAAAAAATCTGAGATATTATCTACGAAAAATATAATGAATATGACTGATTCATTATCACGACATGAACAAATACCATGGCATATATGGCGAGTGCTTTAAGTTTTTCACTTTCCAATATATGAAAGCCAGTAGTCCTCACAGGAGCTCAAATACCTGCTGAAAGTATATCCACAGATGGAAGAAATAATCTTGTAAATGCCTTGAGGGTGACAACTATGGACTTATGATGAGTTTTTCTAGTATTTGGAAGTAAATTGATACTCTGATGTAGGTCAAAAAAAGTAAGCGAATCTAATTTAGATGCCTTTGCTAGTTTCAATCAAAAGGAGTTTGGAGAGATAGGAATTGGGATTAAACTAAATTACGATACCCACAAATCTCATGAGAATCCATTGGTATTAAAAAATTGATTTGATGAAGATGTAATGTCTATCACACTATTCCCTTGAGTAAGTAATGAGCACTTGATAAAAATGATAGATTTTTGAATCAAATGATTTGTTTTTAGATGATTTGGCACATGAGATGTCCCTGAATACATTTTCCCATTTTTAGAAAAAGCCAAAGAGAAAAAAATCCCTGTAATTGTCACCACTCAATGTAGATGAAGCACCATGATGGGAATTGATAGTGTCGGATTTGATGCTTTAAAATTAGGCGTTATCGAAGCTTACGACATGAGCATGGAAACTATGATGTGAAAATTGATGTGGCTATTGAAACAAAAATATTCTTATGATCAAATCAAAACCATGATGCAAAGAAATTTTTACGGAGAAGTGAATACAACCAAAGCAAGAGTATTTAGAAATCAAGAATTACAAAAAGCCATAGATGAATTAAAATAATTCGAGACTGAGAAATAAATTTCCTCATTTTTTCCCTCCCTCTTCTTCCTCCACCTCTTATCTCTCGTTCCCCATTCTCTCTAGCAAAAAATCGAGATATGCCAAAGTTCTAGGTATAAGCTGGGTTCTTGCCCAATGTTTTTGATCATTACTCAAAACTATTCCCAAGTTTGCATCTACAACATGGGCTAAATTTATTTTAGCAATCATTTTGCGAAGATAAACAATAAATGCTTTGAATGTTTTTACTCCTTTTATTTTTTTGACCTGTAATCTCTCTAAAATCACTTCTTCATTGATAG
>CAYUVZ010000143.1:0-1897 GCA_964448265.1 uncultured Candidatus Peribacteria bacterium
TAGGAGCGGCTTGGTATTTATTGTAGAGAACTGAAAATTCGTTTTGGATGCGTTCAATCTCAGCATCGATTTCCTCCTTGGTCACATCCTCCTTTGATTTCACTACATTCCCAGCAGCAATCAGTGTATTTACTTTTTCTTTATCTTCATCTGGGATTTTATCTTTCTGTTCAGCTATCATAGTTTCCATCTGATAAATCAAAGCCTCTAATCTATTTTTAGATTCGACGATTTCTCTTCTCTTGCGATCTTCATCAGCAAAATTTTCTGCTTCTGCTTTTGCTTTTTCGATATCCGCATCTGATAAATTCGTAGAACCCTGAATATTTACTGACTGACTTTTCCCGGTAGATTTCTCTTTGGCAGTGACATTTAAAATTCCGTTTGCATCGATATCAAAAGTCACTTCAATCTGAGGTTGCCCTCTTCTCATCATAGGAATTCATTCTAAATTGAAGGTTCCCAATGACTTATTGTCTCTAGCAAATTGCCTTTCTCCTTGCGTCACATGGACCGTTACCGCAGTCTGATTGTCTGCCGCAGTGGTAAAGGTATTTTCCTTTTTGGCAGGGATAGTAGTATTTCTCGCGATCATCGTATGAGCTAATCATCCCTCCACTTCTACTGCTAAACTCAATGGCGTGACATCTAATAACAAGATATCCTTCACATCTCCTTGGATGATTCCTCATTGAATAGCTGCACCTTGCGCGACTGATTCATCAGGATTGACGGTTGCTTTGGGCTCGATACCGAAAATCTCTTTAACCAAAGATTTCACCTGAGGCATTCTTGTAGCACCTCCAACTAAAATAATCTGATTAATTTCGCTTTTCTTCAACTTCGAATCCGTTAATGCTTGCTGACAAGGTTTCTTGCATCTTTCAAAAAGATCCTTGCACATATTTTCAAACTGAGCTCTCGTCAATGATTCTTCCAGATTTCTTGGTAACCCATCCTTGCCGGTAATGATGAATGGGATAGAAATATCCACTCTCTCTGTCTGAGACAATTGATGTTTAGCATTTTCAGCTTCATTTTTGATTCTCTGCATCGCCATAGCGTTTTCTTTCAAATTAACGCCTTCCTTTTTCTTGAATGCATCTACTAAATAATTCATAATGATATGATCAAAATCTGATCAACCAAGATGAGTATCTCCACTTGTCGAAAGAACTTGGAATGTTCATTCAGCTCCAATTTCAAGGATGGTGACATCAAAAGTTCCTCATCCTAGATCGAAGACAACAATTTTTTCATCCTTATTTTTTCCTTCTCCGTATGCTAATGATGCTGCTGTTGGTTCGTTGATGATTCTTTCTACTTTTAATCCAGCAATTTCTCCTGCAGCTTTCGTAGCATTTCTTTGGCTATCGTTGAAATATGCAGGCACGGTAATAACAGCTTGCGTGATAGGAGTCCCGAGAAATTTCTCAGCATCTTCTTTCATCTTTTTCAAGACAAACGCCGAAATTTGTTCAGGTTTATATTCTTTTTTATCGATTACGATAAGCACTCCACCATCTTTATCAGCTTTGATATCGTAGGGCAGACTTTCTTTGTCAATGACTTCAGAATACTTCCTTCAGATAAATCTTTTGACCTCATGGATCACATTTTTTGGCTCTAGAATAGCCTTTCTTTTGGCAAGATCTCAGACCAACAATTCATCGCCCTTGATGTACACGATAGAAGGAGTCGTTCTATTTCCTTCAGCGTTTGCAATCACATCTGACTTGCTTCCTAGCATATAGGCAACACACGAATTAGTAGTTCCCAGATCAATTCCGATAATTTTTCACATGATAATTAAATTAATAAATTAAAATATTTAAAGATTAATAAGATTAACTCGGAAGTCTTTTAATTTTCTAATCTTTTAATCTTCATAATCAAC
>CAYUVZ010000144.1:0-1891 GCA_964448265.1 uncultured Candidatus Peribacteria bacterium
GATTATGAATTATCTAAAGAAGAAGTTGAGGCAATAAACAGAGCCTGCCTACCGGTAGGCAGGCAATAAATTTTCATGGCTAAAAAAACAGAAAAAAAAGTAAAAGAAATTTTGGCAACCAGGCCTCCGGTTGTAGTTGTTTTGGGGCACGTTGACCATGGGAAAAGCTCTCTTTTGGAAGCCATTAGAGATTTTAAAATTACTTCAAAAGAATCGGGTGGAATTACTCAGCATATTGGAGCTTATGAGGTAGAGGAAAAAGGTAGAAAAATAACATTTATTGATACTCCAGGCCACGAAGCCTTTTCGGCAATGCGCGCCAGGGGCGCAGAAGTGGCCGATATTGCGTTATTGGTGGTGGATGCGGCTCAAAGTGTGCAACCGCAAACAAAAGAGGCCATAATGGCTATAAAGAGGGCGGAAATCCCAATGATTGTTGTATTAAATAAAATAGATTTGCCCAATGCCAACCCCGAAAAAATAAAAGGAGAACTTTCTAAAATTGATGTTTTGGTTGAGTCTTTTGGCGGGACAATTCCTTCGGTTGAGGTTTCTGCCAAAGAAAAAACAGGAATCAATGAACTGCTGGAAGTAATTTTGTTGGTTGCCGAAATGCAAGAATTAAAATCTGAAACAAATATGCCCGCTGAAGGCCTAATTATTGAGTCATATATGGATGGTTCAAAGGGTCCCGTGGCAACCGCCATAGTGAAAAAGGGAATTTTAAAAAATAAAGATATTATTGCCACAGATTTGGCAATAGCTAAAGTAAAACACTTAGAAGATTTTAAGGGTCTCCCCATAAAAGAAGCACACCCTGCTCAGCCTGTTATTATTTTGGGGTTTGAAACGGTTCCGGCAGTTGGAGAAAAATTTAAGAGCTACAAAACAGTAGAAGAGGCAATGGCCAAAATAAAAAAAGAGTTGCCAAAAAGAGAAATTGGTTCAACTGTTTTAGAGTCAGATCCAAATAAAAAAATCCTTAACATAATTTTAAAGGGAGATGTTTTTGGCTCGCTAGAAGCAATAGAGGCAATGCTAAAAAATCTTCCTCAAGACAAAGTCACTTTAAGAATTTTAAAGTCAGAAGTTGGAGAAATAAATGAAACCGATGCAAAACTGGCGGAAATGTCTAAAGCCACAATAATTGGTTTTAGGGTAAAAATTGGCACATCTGTTATGCAGTTTATGAAAAACGATTTAGATAAAAGATTAAGAATTAAAACATTTAATATAATTTACGAATTAATACAAGACGTAAGGGCCGGTTTGGAGAAAACTTTAGAAGCGGAAATTGTTAGAAAAGATGTTGGAAAATTAAGAACAATTTTGGTTTTTTGGGGAGAGAAAAGCAGGCAAATTGTAGGTGGTAAAATTACCGAAGGTGAACTTAAGAAAGGATTAAAGCTGGAAATTTTACGTGATGACAAAAAGGTTGGATCGGGCCGTATTATTAACCTTCAAAGAGACAAAAAAGATATTGATTTGTTAAGAAAAGGAGACGAAGCCGGCATACTTTTTGAGGGTAATGTGAAAATTGAAAAAGGAGATATTTTAGTTGCCTTTATTGAAGAGCGCAAAAAAGGTGAACTCTAATGAGTAATAGAATAGAAAAAGTTAATTCACTTTTAGAACACGAAATAGGCAAAATTCTTTTAAGGGATTTTGCTTTTTCGCCTGAAATTTTGGTTACATTAACAAGGGTTAACACAACAGCAAATATGATAGAGGCGAAGTCGTACATTTCTGTTTTCCCGGAAGGAAAGGCTGATGGCATTATTAATGCTTTAAATAAATCGGTTTATGATATACAGTATAAAATAAACAGGACGCTAAAAATGAGGCCAATTCCCAAGATAAGATTTGTTAAAGAAACCGAAATTAGCAAGGC
>CAYUVZ010000145.1:0-1866 GCA_964448265.1 uncultured Candidatus Peribacteria bacterium
ATAGTTATTAATATCATAGATGAGGCTACTATAAAGAAAGATATGAAAGATAATGTATCAGACGAAAATTTCGAATAATCCTCATTATCCCCCTCTTATTACGCTTAAAATTTCACCTTAAATACCCTCAAAATCGGGGGTATTTTTCTATTTCTCATAATGCACTTGACAAATCAAAAAAATAGAGTATAGTACGGGCAACAAAATTTATATCCTTTCGGATGTATATGCTCAAAACAAAAACTAAATTCTTTTCTGCAATTACCCTTTGATGTCTGATGGCCTCTGTTGCCACGACCTCATTAGCTTACACCTATCCTACACTTGCTACGACTTCAGCCAATCCTGAAGTTTCTTCTGCGAGTCAGAAAAAGGATTTATCTGTGTTGTGGGAGAGATTATCTGAGAGGTTGCGTGGAGTAGGGCAGGAGGTAAAAACCTTGGTAGCAACCAATGGAGCCAGCGATCCATTACTTCATGGAGTGGCGATGAATGCCGATACTTCCACAGTGATTCATATCGATTCGTGATGACTGATTGACCCAAATCAAAATCAGATTTTTAGTGATATTTCTACAGATACCTACAAAGCATTTATCGACAGATTAGCTACATACGGTGTTATCTCTACTCAGGCAGATAAATTCTATCCGCAAAATTATCTTCGTGTATCAGATGCTATCAAAATTATCCTCAATATCTATCGTCAAAAAATTTGAATACAACTGGACGGAGATGACGGGTTGACTTCTATCAACTTCTTGTCTCTTCCTTCTACGTACTGATTGACCAAATATATCAATACTGCTTACCAGATGGGCATATTACAAGATTTCAATTCCACGGGAGGAGTAGCGGTATACAATCAGTTCATTACCAAAGCTATGTTGAGAAAATTGATCAGTAACATGGGGTATCAATTTCCTGGCATGGTCAAGTCTCCTGCTTTTATAGAGGATACGAATGCTATCCTCACGAGGTCTGAAGGAGCTTATAATTTAGTAATGGTATTTGATCTACCTGTATTGACCGGGTCTGCCTCTTCATTTACTATGGGAGCGACTCAGTCTAACTTTACGTTTTCTGATATCATTGGGCATCCTTTTGAGTTGCCTATAGAGATCATAGGGCGTTTGGGTATTGCGAATACACAGACCTCACATTTTTATCCTGATAATTATCTTCATCGTTATGATTTCATTACATTATTAGTCAATGCTTTGGCAGTCAGCAAAGGACAGACAGTAAATAGTTCACTCTCTCCTGATAGTATTGCTGATGTTGCGAGTGGATCATTGTATGCGCCGTTTATTGCCTATGCCGACAATCGCGGATTACTTGATTACTTGCTTGTAGCCAAAAGAGGAGAAAATTTCTTATTACCAAATCAACTGATTACAAGAAACGAAGTGTATCACATTTTGGGTCAAGCATTAGGGGTAACGTTTGACTATGATAGCCAGCAGGCGGACAATGAAAATGTTTCTAGAGGCGAATTTGCAAAAATACTTGTAGATGCCTTTGGATTTCAATTGCCTTCACCTGTTACGTCTGCGGCTTCTTCAACCAAAACTGATTCACTCTTGGTCATCGGATTAAAAAAATTAGTCGCACTATTGTAAAATAATGATTCCTTCCTTTTATCATAATAGAGAAATCACATGCCTCGGTGTGTGGTTTTTTTTGTATATAATAAATGTTGTCTCCCTTTTTAAAGGGAGTCCCCCGCAGGGGGGAGGGATTTATTTTCAACAGTGTATGAAGTTACTATAAAGGGTTCTGTTTTGAGGGAACAAATCCCCCCAACCCCCAGATTGCTATTCTATTTTGGGTGTCACAAACCCACCCCAACCCCCTCCCTTGTCA
>CAYUVZ010000146.1:0-1864 GCA_964448265.1 uncultured Candidatus Peribacteria bacterium
AAAACGACCAAAACATATACCACCGCACGGACACCGATCAGTAATGTAGTAGTCCTATATAGCTGATATATTCCTATCCTTCCCTACTTCAGTTGTTCGGCAGGATTCACCTGGTCTGCGAAAGATAAACGATGACGGTCTGATACTCCATATTTACAATCAAGAGTAGATTACGCGGCATGTTTCGATTTTAGCGGACACGGAGTCTGATTGAGCTGAAAAGGTGCAGAATACCTATCAGAGCAGTGACGGACATACAAACAGATACTAGAATACTATTACCCTGGAATTACTTTTATAAGGATATAAAAATCAATCTTTCAATCTTCTTAATCTTCAAAATCTTTTAATCTTCTAATCATTTATGAACTCCGTCCTTAGCAAACTCTTCATGGGAGATAAATCACAAGCGTTGAAACAGATCTTACAGATATACAAGTCTCAGCATTTTTGTATTGTAAATTATCTGTACTTCGCACCTATCGTAGCACAACATCTTTTTGACAAATCAGAAAATGAACAACAGAAAAAATTTAAACAAGCAGTTTTAGATTGAGATTTTTTATTACCCGATGGGATTGCATTACAAATATTTTATCGATTGGCAAGCCTACGTGGAAAAATAAAATGACCAAAATCTCGACTGAAAAATTTAAATGGGACAGATTTTTTTCCTTACGCCATACATGAGATTAAAAAAGCATATGGAGAAAATATCAACTTCATCCTCTACGCTGTGCATGACAAAAGCAAAGGATATGGGACATCTCAAAATCAGCTCAAAAAAAAGAGGATCGATGCCATCCAAAAACATTTTGCCCTCCCCGTAACCTATTACTACGAATCTGAATACAAGGATGAGTCGTATACCGATTTCGATTTTACTGACATGGAAAAATATTTGAAACCAGACGCGATAAATATTCTCATGGTCACCAGAGGCATGCCAAGACAAGAAATTCGAGCGTTTCACAACAAAGAAAATATCAAAAAATATAAAATACTGGTCTTCAATCAATGAGCGACTATTGATTTTCTGTGCGGATTTGAAAAGAGAGCGCCGAAATTCATCATTGCATTAAAACTTGAACGACTCCGAAGGATTATTTTAAACCCCCAAAGAAATCGAAAAAAAGTGCTAGACTCGCTAACACTCTTCAGATATATTTTTAAATATCTTATTTCCTAGTTACTGTGTCACTCTGAGTTCAACTTCTTGGACGAAGAGTATAACTGATTATTAGTTATTGAGTTATATCCTTCGCTTCGCTCAGGATGACATTTTATTATTCTAGTTCATTCCAGGCATTCCACCACCTCACATCATATTTGCCATATCAGAAGGATCAAATCCAAGGATCTCTTTTGTTTTTTCAGCAGCGATTTCCTGAGCTTTGGTTTGTGCCTTTTGAAAACATTTGACGATCAATTCTTCCAGATGAGATTTTTTCTCAGGATTCAAAAGACCTTCATCATTGATATGTAACTCTCTCAATTTCATCTCTCCACTAATATCTATGACAACGGAGTCATCTTCTCCTCACTGGGCATTAGTAAATTTCCCCTCTTTTCATCTAATAACTAAATTTTTCAAAGCCTTCTGCAATGTCTTGTACTTATCGTACATTTTTTTCATTTCTCCAAGTTTTCCAAACATAATACCTTTATAATAATGTAAAATATTGATATGAATGTAAACAAACCAACCTTTTTTGCAACCAAGTTTATTTAATTTATTTTTTATGTTAACAAACCCCCCTATTCCCCCTTCGTAAGGGGGACTACATGGAAAGTTTTGACAAGAGTTAGTTTATTTTAAATTTATTTTTTTCATTAGGCCCTCCCTAAGAAGGGAGGGTCGGGG
>CAYUVZ010000147.1:0-1746 GCA_964448265.1 uncultured Candidatus Peribacteria bacterium
CCCTTATCCAGCTTCGCTGGATTCCCTACGGTCTCAAGGAGGGGCAGTTATTTAGTTTTTACAGTTACGGTTGGAATAGTATATCAGGAGCCAAAGTTACATATCTCACCTCAGGGAATTGTTTGGCGGTTTTGATGATGGAATTGGAAAGGATAAGCATACGAGCAGATCCGCCATCAGTAAACCCAGGGACTTCAGTGAAAGTAAGTATCAATGTACCGTTATTTTGTAATTGAGAACTGATTAAATGGAAATCTGAATTTGGGAATTGGGTTGTAAATCCCTTTGCTCTTTCGGTATTGGTCAGATCCCCTCTCAGCAGGAGATTGATGGTATCTTTGATGATATCTTTGCTGGAAGAAATTGTACGATAGACGGGCAGGATAGAATCTACATTGACCTGCTGGCTAGGAGGTAATTTCTGATCTTCGGTCTGATTGAAATAATACAGTGCCACTTGGATCGAAGGAATAGCATCTGATGAAGCCACCGTTTGTGGTCTGGTACTCATCGGTATCGAAGGTGCAATCAACGAAGAAATAAGATCAGTATTTATTTTTTGATCAATAGTTTGTAATTGTTTGTAAATAATTTTCCACTCAGCTTTGGTGCCCGTAGAAGCAGAGGTAATGATGATATTGGAATGGACCGGCATGAAAAATGACGCCAGCTTGTCTCACAATGGTGCGTTCAAAAGTCTGACATACGCCCAAAAAAGTAGGACTATGACCACTCGGAATATGCTTGTCCAAAAAATCTTTTTCATACTGTCTTCAAAAACGATAAAATCGAATTTGCTTGAGAGCTATTTGACGATACCTGTGAGTAGGGTGTCAGATACAGGAGTGGTAGCGTCTTTGGCATCCAAGAGTTGATCTAATTTAGTCTGGATTTCAGTAAGCGTAGCTTGTACTCCGCTGAAAGTAGCGTCTTGTGGAGTAGTCGAAAGAGTTCCGCTCATTTGAGTTCATCCTAGCCAAGTGCTGACTGAAGCTCATAAATCTTTGTCGAATTTAGCGTAGAAAGCGAGGACAACAACTACAGCAATCCAAAAAATGCTCGTCCAAAAAATCTTTTTCATAGGAATAAGTATAAAAGAATAAAACTGATTGATGATTTTGTAATCTTTTGGGTATGGAAAGCAAATAAATTTTTTTGAGGAAACAAAAATCCTCGTATGATGAGGAAGTTTCGTTTCAATGGGGCGGTTGACCCCGGTGTGCCGGGGCGACATCCTGCGTCACTATAGTTCTGAATCATTATTTTCAATGGGGCGGTTGACGAGAGTCGAACTCGCGACATCCTGCGTCACAGGCAAGCGCTCTAACCAACTGAGCTACAACCGCCATGTTTAGAGAGCTTAATGATTCTCTTATGAAATTCAAGAAAAAACTGAGTTAATGTTTGCCTTGCAATGGATATTTATATTTGGTATAATTAGATATAGATGGATAAACGGTGGTTTTATAATGGAGTACAGCAAGTAAATGATTATTTATTTTGATGAAAGTTATGATGGGAATAAACATCGGCTTCTACTGGGAGCTTGTTTTCATCCACATCCCAAATTTCTTCATAGAAAGATGACAGAGATAAAAAAGAAATATAATTTCATTTTTGATGACTGAACTTTAAAAGAATTAAAATATAGTAAATGCAATAATAAACAGACATTTCAAGTGGCTAAAGAATGTATGGATGCTTTTTTTGAGAGTACGAGTTATTTCAGACTAATCGTTATAGAGC
>CAYUVZ010000148.1:0-1718 GCA_964448265.1 uncultured Candidatus Peribacteria bacterium
ACCGAGAGCATAATTGTCTTCATTGTCTCCTCTGGGGAAACTCACTGTACCACTAAAATTATTATCAGTGATTGAAGTAATCGTATTATAACCATAATCTTCCAAAGGATATGGGTATTGTTCTAAATATCCGACAAGCCCTCCAACGCTATAATAACCTGCAACTGCCCCGCTCACACTGCAATCTGTAATTGTTGAACCATTATTATAATTTCCTTCATCTTCTATATAACCAACCAACCCTCCTATATCACTAGCACCTCCATCTTCCCAACCATTATTACGAATACCTGCCACAAGAATATCACTATGCACATTTTCAATAGTACTTTCATAAGATTCCCCAGCTATTGCTCCCACACTAGATACTCCTAAAATAGATCCATTATGCAAGGTAAGATTTTTTATGGTTGCATTATAAATTTCATCGAACAAACCAACACCAGAATCATCTGGATAATTCATGATCAAATCACTAATTGTAAATCCTTGCCCATCTAAAGTTCCCCTAAAATCATCATCCCAATTATCCCAACCAAGTGGCTGAAGATGTGTTCCTAAACAAGAAAAATCTTTTGTAATCTTAAATGTATCAACATAAGTAAAAGGTTCATCGTCCATCGCTTGTAACTCTGTGCAATTGCTTATCTCGTGTACTGGCGCAGCGTTGGTGGTCAATTGAGTTACACTACTATATGCACCTCGTCCATAAGGACTAACAGCATATACCCTGACATCATATGTAGTACCAAAATCAATATCACCAAAATCAGATTCATATGTCGTATTATCCATAGTGCCATCGATAATTGGATGTTCCCAATTATCATCAGTAGACTTTTTAACTTGTATACCATAATAAGTAATATTGAAACCTCCCGTATTTACTGGTGGATTCCAGGTAGCACTTAAGGTTAGAGAATCAGCTTCAACATTTAAATTTATTGGTGCATCAGGGACAGAAACATTTGATACTTCTAATAGAGTAGGATAATCGGCATCATTCTCTTCCCATATATTATTAAAATTCCAACTAGATAATGGAGCAGAAGAATTATCATAAAAGTCACTAGAAACACTGTGAGCTGTGCATGCATCATTCTGTGAAGAAATACTGCCAGTACCAAAAAATGGAGCAACATTTTCAATAGTAGAATCAGAATGATCATTGGTAATAGTCATTGTACTTGAAATTGATCCGGCAATACTTCCTACATTATTTAATCCGTTTACACTCACTGCGGCAAAATTATCTACAAGAGTGACATCGCTTCCTCCTTGGGCAAATCCGACTAATCCACCGACATTACTCCCAGTTCCAGTGACAGAACCACGTGCATATGCATGGCTAATAGAAGTGCAACAACTATCTTCAAGTCCAGCTATGCCACCGACATTATTTTCACCAGCGACTATAGCATTAGCATAAATATCAGAAATATCACTATATTGAATAAAGCCGACAAAACCACCAGTCGAAGTACCCCCACCAGATACTGTTCCAGAAAAACTACTTCTAGAAACTGCATCATAACTTTGAACAAATCCAACAAAACCACCGACATAGCCACCGGGAGCACTGACAGACCCTCCTTCTACTTTTATGCCTGAAACATTTCCATATATATTTCCAACGAAAGCTCCAGTCCTGCCTGAACCACCATGAACTTCAATATCAGAAATATTAATACTACTGATGATAGCACTATAGTTAATAT
>CAYUVZ010000149.1:0-1712 GCA_964448265.1 uncultured Candidatus Peribacteria bacterium
ATTTTGTAGGTTTTGTAATGACTGAGGATTCACAGATAAGAATTACTAATTGATTGGACAGTATCTTTATCAAATAGTTTACTTCCATTTATCTCCTGTATTTTCTTCCAGAAATTTCCGATAGTTCTTTTGCGGATATAGGTACGATAGGGCTTGATATATGCTCATAAAAATTGTACTCATTTGCAATGATGCTGAAAATAGATTTTCTTGGGATGTAGAGTAAGATGCAATTTTTCCTGTAAAAAATCTCTTATTTTGGGAATTATAGAAAGCAATTTTTGTTTGTCGGTATCTATGATGACAAAATCATCCACATATCTCCCATAATATTTGAATCACAATTCATATTTGATATATTTATCCAAACTATCTAAATAGATATTGGCGAATAACTGGCTCGTTAAATTTCAGATTGCGAGACCCGTATCTAGCGATGAATGAAACAAACTTTTGTCATCTGGCAATCAATCTCGATCAGATTTCAATCACTTGATAATACAATCTTTCGTGGAATCGTGGAATATGACCTGATGAATAAGTCCGATAAGAAAATCGTAATCTACAGTCAGCATTTCTTTTTTTGTTGAGAGAAAATTTTCTATTTTTTCAAACAAGATATGTTTGTCGATGTGCATAAAGAATCCTTTGATATCAAGTTTGAGAATATACACATCACGAAAGTAATTTTGCGTACATGAGCGGATAAAATGCTCTACTCTTTTGATGCCAAAATGTGTGCCTTTTCCTAATCTACAGCTATAGCTATCGTAAATGAAGTGATGATCAAAGAGTTCGTAAATATAATTGTAAATCAAGTGATTAATAATCCTATCACGAAAATCCCCAGCAAATATTTCCCTTTGGACTGGGTCATTGATGATAAAGGAGATGCTAGGACTGATAGTATATGTCTTATGTGCTAAATCTTCTCGTAATGCAATGATTTTAGACTCATAATCCATCTCAAAAGCCACTGCACTTTTGGTATTTCTCTTGTGCTGGCGAGCGTCATAGTATGCTTGAAACAAATCATAAAGAAGTTTTTGTTTGTCTAACATTCTGAACGAAGTGAAAAAAATAATAAAACAAAAACTGGTCGTAACAGACCAGTTCTCAATTTCAGTCCTTGAGCAGACGCAATGAGAAACCACAACGAGGATTATTATTGTTATGATTCATATCGTCTTTATTGATTTCTACATTGTTACCGTCTGACAACCAACAATCTGTCCGTTTACCGATATTGTTGAATTTCTTATTATTTGGATTCCAATAACCGGGAAACAGAAATATAGCCACTCTATTTGTCCAAAATTATTTTTTCAAATAATCTTGTATAATTTCGACGTTAGAAAACTTTCGTTAAATCTCAAATTTTCTTGGCGTCTCAATTATCATACTATCGTAGCCAATAGTACGATCTTTTACTCCTCCGCCTAGGCGGAGAGGGCTATTGGACTAGTAATGCACGCTCTAGTATCCCTTAGGATACTAGACTCTGGCAAAATCGTGTATAAGAAAAAAGAAAAAATTCGCAATGCGAATTTTTTCTTGGTATATTTTTGAAACTGGGTTTGTGTTAAATAGTCAAATAGTCGAATTATCGAATTTTTTCGTTCGCCTAGGCGAACGACTAGTCCTTGAGCAGACGCAACGAGAAACCGAACTCAAGATTATAGCAATGAGGAAGCATATTACCTGTATCGAGT
>CAYUVZ010000150.1:0-1706 GCA_964448265.1 uncultured Candidatus Peribacteria bacterium
TTAAATAAAGCTATTTTTTAATGTGCCCAGCACACAATTTCATCCTTTACGCCATAAAAAAATCTTATATGAAAAATGGTACCAGAAATTTACTTGTTATTATTTTTATCTCTCTGTGTGTATTCTGTATTTTGTTCTTTTATTGGAGTCATAAGAGAGAGGAACAGGCGATTAGAGAGTCCGTTTTGATGGATAAAATCCACAGAATTTATTATCGACAGGAGCTTATTCGTTTAGATGCTGATGATGAATATCTCTATTTCTTTCAACAATTAAGATCAGGAACTGGATATATTCATATCTGTGATGAGGGTTATTCAGGAGGACCAGTGGGAAAAGAGCAAGAAAATAGCCCAATCGCCCATTGGTCTTTTCATAGCCAAAAGGGGTTTAAGGGTAATACCCATTGGTATTTCCATTGCTTAAGCGAAAATTATGCTTTGGAACTGGCTTTGCAGTTCAAATGGGAACCTACTCCCAAAGGCTATTCAACCTGGATATTGATTAAAAAGGATTATGATCCTTACCGATAACTGATGTAATTGAGAATATTATTTACCCCGATAATTTGTCGGGGTTTTTTTGATATCAAAGCAGACAATTTCTTCTTGCAAAGCCTCGATAAATTATTATATATACGCTATATAAGATACTGTAAAGTTATCTTATTTTTTATTTTCTCAAAAAAACACATGAGATTAGATGGAAAAAGTATCCAGGCAGCTATTATGCAATTGGTCGATGATTATAAATTTGATCCGTATCAAGTATTGGAAATTGTGAAAGCCGGTATCAAGTCAGGATTCAAAAAAGATTACCAACAGTACAAAAAATCTGAAATTGTCGTCAATATCGAAAATGACGGAACTGTTAGCATTTATAGAGAATTAGAGGTTTCTAAAGAGATAGAAGATGATGAAAGGCAAATCAGTTTAGCTGATGCGAAGAAGATTAGAAAAGATGCTACATTGGGAGAAAAATTATTGATCAATGTCACGCCTGATGTTTTGGAATTATCCAGGATCGCTGCGCAATCAGCCGCTCAGACCATCAAGCAAAATTTGAAAGCGATAGAGAGAGAAAGATTTTACGAGAAGTTTCAAAATAAACAGGGTGAATTGCTCAAAGCAAGAGTCATCAGAGTCCATGGTGATAGCGTCATCCTTGATATCGAAGGAACTGCTGTGGTATTGCAACCTGATGGCCAGATCCCAAATAGAATGTATGAACCAGGAGAAGAAATATTTGTGCTTTTGAAACAGATTTCCAAAGGACAAGGAGGTATCGTGCTTGAGATTACACAATCAAATACTGAATACATCGAAGCTATCTTGAAAAAGATCGTCCCAGAATTGGATGAAGGTATCGTAAATATTGAAAAAATTGTCAGGATACCAGGCAAAAGGACTAAAATCATCGTCGTTTCCAATGAAGAAAAAGTAGATCCTGTCGGAGTGATGGTAGGAAGCAAAGGAGACAGAATCAATACCGTGCTTTCTTTATTAGACGGAGAAAAGATTGATTTCATAGAATATACTGAGGATCCTGTACAATTGATCAAAAATTGTTTGAAGCCTGCACAGATCAATAGTGTAGAAATCGACGAGAAGAGAGCTGTAGTCCTCATGGATGAAAATCAGAAAGCTCTTGCCATAGGAAAATGAGCAAGCAATGTGAAATTAGCGACACAATTGACGGGATATCAG
>CAYUVZ010000151.1:0-1646 GCA_964448265.1 uncultured Candidatus Peribacteria bacterium
CGATACCGGTTATTATTTTTACCGGCAGAGGTCGTGAAGAGGTTGTCATTGAAGCACTCAACAACGGCGCCCATTTTTATCTTCAGAAAGGCGGGAATCCAACGGCACAGTTTACCGAACTTGCCAAGAAAATTCACTATGCGGTATCACGGAGACGTGCTGAGGAGGCGTTACGAAAAAATGAAACCGAGTATCGTCTGCTTGCCGACAATGGGAGCGACACCATCTGGCGGATGAGACTTGACGGGGTTTTCACCTATCATAGCCCGGCTGTAATGAAATTACGGGGTTATACGCCGGATGAAGCCAATAAAATCAATATGGATAATTCACTTCACCCGGAAAGTCTCACCACTATCCGGATGAAGTTTGGGGAGGAAGAAAAAAAACCCATGAGTGAGCGGTGGTTAGACCAGATTCTTGAGCTGCAAATGTTGCGGAAGGATGGCAGTGCAGTCTGGACCGAGGTGTCGATCCGGCCAATCCGGGATGAGGTTGGTACTGTCATCGGTTTACAAGGAAGTACTCGTGACATCACTGAACGAAAACGTGCAGTAGAAGCATTGAAGGAATCCAATAAAAAACTCAGTTTACTCTTTGGCATCAGTCGTCAGGACATCAACCGCCAGCTCTCGGCACTCACAGAAAACCTCCGGATTTTTCAAAGGAAGCAGCCGGATGTCGCTCACGACGAGTATCTCCAGAAGATTTCAGGTGCTGTCCGTAACATCTCCGGCCTGGTGAGGTTCACCGCCCAATACGAACAAATCGGCGTGGACGAATGTGTATGGCTGGAATGCCATACGCTTATAGAAAATGCAGCAAAACAAGCCCCAATCGGAACGGTCAGGGTGATCAACGACGTCCCTTCAGGCACGGAACTATTCGCTGATCCACTTATAATCAGGGTTTTTGTTAACCTGATGGAAAACGCGGTCCGGTACGGCGGCACGATCACGACAATCCGGTTCACAGGAAGGGAATCCGAAGAAGATTATCTGATTGTATGCGACGATGATGGCGTTGGTATCCCTGCCGGGGAGAAGACAAAGATTTTCGAGCGTGGATTTGGGAAGAATACAGGTCTTGGTCTTTTCCTTGCACAGGAAATTTTGTCCATCACTGGTATCACAATTACCGAGACGGGTGAGCCGGGCAAGGGTGCACGGTTTGAGATCGCGGTGGCGGACGGGGTGTGGCGGATGGCAGGGAAGTGTAACTGATACCAGGGCCTATCATGGAATTCAAGAGTAACCGTACAATTCACTTCAAAACGCAAAGGTCCCGGACGCCAGCCTGATTTGTTATAGGAGTTACGCAAAATGCATCCGCATAAAAAGATTTGGTAATGTCAATGAGTAATATTTTTGCAGAGTACACCGAAATAAATTATCGAAACGATTGATCAGCGTAAGTCCTATTTTTATGTAACGGATCTCACCTGGACAAAGTAGGGATACCAAAATTTATTGAACAACTGAGTGTAATGGAATACATTAACGGTTTACACTAGGACTGTTTTTTACAGTCGTGCAGTTTACCAGGAATAAATTTTCCAAACGATCGCATTCCAGGGCGAAGCGGGAACGGCTAACCACCGGGACCGGGAGAACAACATGGCAGATACTATTGAAGTGTACAACACA
>CAYUVZ010000152.1:0-1643 GCA_964448265.1 uncultured Candidatus Peribacteria bacterium
TTTTACTGGTTTTAACGATATTTGCAGACACACCTTGAAATCTGAGGCGACTTTATTATTTATAAATAAACTTTCCATAGTTATTCATTATTACTTGTTCATTGTTAATTGATTCTTTTACATTCATTTCAGCATGAAAGCACTCCAAACGATAAATAAATTCTTAGCATACATAGCCATCGGTTGTATAAAATTGTATCAGTATACACTCTCACCTGACAAAGGCCTCCCATCACTTTGGCTCAAAGGAAGAATATGCTGTCATGAGCCACATTGCAGCAGGTATAGCATCCAAGTACTTCAAAGATACTGATTTTTCCCTGGGATATTTTACCTCAGCGATAGGATTTTACATTGTGTAGGCAGCGTGAGAAAAATCTACGATCCTGACCATTACAAAGTAGTCTTCTGCTCCTCCGCGCCTATCGGTGTACCTTTTTTGCACGCCCTAGAAAAAGATCCAAGATTCGAAGTGGTTGGTGTCGTCACTCAATCCGACAAACCCTCATGAAGAGGCATGGAAATGAACGAGAACATTATCAAACAGGAAGCTAGAAAAATACAAGGAGACAAAAAATGAAATGAGAAACAATTAACTATTTCATCAGATTCTTCAGCCATTTCTTCAGATTTTATCGTAACTCCGACGAAACTCAATCCCGAGAAATCCGAAGAAGGAAAAACATTCGCAAACCGACTCGCAGAAAAAAATCCAGATTATTTAGTAGTCATCGCGTATGGAAAAATTATTCCGCAAGCGATTCTAGATATTCCAAAAGTCGCGCCGATAAATGTTCACGGATCGCTCCTCCCCAAATATCGCTGAGCTTCGCCTATCCAGGCCTGCCTATTGAATGCTGAGAGGGAAACTGGCATCACTATCATGAAAATGGATGCAACGATGGACACGGGAAATATGCTCGATATGATGAAATTCAAAATCCCTTTTGAACGGACTGCGAAAAACATCATTGAAAAAATACAAAAAGACGGTCCCAAATTTTTGAATTCCACGCTACGAAAATATGGCAAAAGAATGCTGGGAGAGGTACAACAAAATCATGATAGAGCAAGCTATTGTGAAAAAATAGAAAAAGAAAGCTGACTGATCGACCCACGAAAGGATACTCTTTACGATATCTATCGCAAATATCGTGCGTACTACCTTTGGCCGAAGATTTATTTTATGCTCAATGACAAAAGAATCATCATCGAAGAATTGAAACTCAGAAGGACAGATGAGCAACCATTGATACAAGGCAAACAGTTGAATATCGCTGTAGAAAATATTTCACTCAAACCCGAAGGCAAAAAAGCAATGGAGTGGAAGGAATTTGTGAATGGGTACATGAAATAATTATTTTATTTTTTTGTTAACAAACCCACCCGACCTCCCTTCATAAGGGAGGCCAAAGGGATTTTAAAAACAAAGTTAAATTAACCCTTGTTTTAAAACTTCCATAAAGTCCCACTCTTTCTTGAAGCTTATTAGTCTGCCCCTCCCTAGGAAGGTGATGTGAAACGAAATCCCGCGAAGCGGGAGAGGGGGTTGGGGTGGGTTTGTAACACCCAAAATAGAATAGCAATCTGGGGATACAGGGGGTTTGTTAACAAAAACTCATAATCCTCACTTTGTATTGAAT
>CAYUVZ010000153.1:0-1621 GCA_964448265.1 uncultured Candidatus Peribacteria bacterium
ACCCTTTTTAAAAAAGCAGAATCCTTTGGGGTTGATCTTGATGAATTTGAAATGGATATAAGAAATATTAAAAAGATTTCAGTTGCAAAGATAGTAACACCAGAATTATACAATATTGATGGTTATCCGGTAGATGGGGGATTAATGGATTTAAGACTTGGAGCAATCGATCCAGGAGTAAGGTGTAGAACTTGTGGAGGGAGATTAAAAGAATGCCTAGGATACCCAGGAAGCATTGATTTAGCTCGTCCTATAATTCATTTGAAGTATGTTCCATTAATTGAACTTGGATTAAGATGCTTTTGTAGAAATTGTGGAAAATTATTATTATCAGAAAAAGATTTAGAAAAATATTCTTCAAGTGAAAGAGCAAAAAAAGCAAAAGATGCTAAGAAATGTCCTTATTGTGGAACATTGCACGAAAAAGTAAAACTTGACAAACCAACAAGTTTCTTTATGGGAAAAACAAGATTATTCCCTACAGAGATAAGAGAAATTTTAGTAAATATTTCTAATGAAGAATTAAAGAAAATAGGAATTAACACTACAACATGCCGTCCGGAATGGGCAATTCTTACAATGCTCTTAGTTCCTCCAGTAACAATCCGTCCAAGTATTATTTTAGAATCAGGAGAAAGAAGTGAAGATGATTTAACTCACAAACTCTCAGATATAATCAGAGCAAATCAAAGACTTTGGGAAAATTTGAATGCCGGTGCCCCAGAGGTAATTATAGAAGATTTATGGGATTTATTACAGTTCCACATTACAACATTCTTTGACAACAGCGTCGCTAAAATACCCCCAGCGAGACACAGAAGTGGACAGCCTTTGAAAACAATTATGGAAAGAATAAAAGGTAAAGAAGGAAGAATTAGAAAAAATCTTGCAGGTAAGAGGGTAAATTATTCAGGAAGAACAGTTATTTCTCCAGATCCTCATATTGCTATCAATGAAGTTGGAGTTCCTTTTGAAATTGCTAAAGTTGTAACAGTTGCTGAAGGAGTTACTGACATGAATATTGAAAAATTGAAAAAATTAATTGAAAAAGCAGAAGTATATCCCGGAGCAAATTACGTAATACGTCCTGATGGAAAAAGAAAAAAAATTTCTCCTGAGTTAAAAGAAGAAATAATCAATGAAATTACTCCCGGTTATAAAGTTGAAAGACATTTGCAAGATGGAGATGTTGTTTTGTTCAATCGTCACCCTTCACTTCACAGAGGAAGTTTAATGGCTCATTATGTTCGTGTTCTTCCAGGAAGAACATTCAGAATGCACCCCGCTGTTGCTGCTCCTTATAATGCTGATTTTGATGGAGATGAAATGAATATTCACTCACCGCAAACAGAAGAAGCAAGAGCAGAAGCAAAAATACTTTTAGATGTAAAAAGAAATTTATTCTCTCCAAAGAATAATACAAACTTAATTGGTTGCATTGGTGATGCAATAACTGGGAATTATCTTTTAGGAAATCAAGAATTCACAAGAGAGTATGCAAATCAAATTCTTTTCAAAGCAGAAATTAATCATACACAGATTACAAAGAAAATGATTAGTGGTAAAGAAATTTTTTCAGCAATACTTCCAAAAGTTAATTTTCAAAATGATTCAATTAACA
>CAYUVZ010000154.1:0-1601 GCA_964448265.1 uncultured Candidatus Peribacteria bacterium
TATATAAAGTTTACTACAGAAAATACTACTCATAAACATTAGAAGGGGAGGTCATCATCGGGATAATTATTATCGTACTTTTGCTCCACGCGAGTCTCTCCATAAGTTTCCTCATTATCCACACCGATAAATGGGACATCCAAACGTGGCTCAATATATGAATCTCTATCTATATTCTCATCGAATTCTCCTCTAGCTTTCGTAAACCATTCTAGAAAATTCAATTTCACACATTCATTGCCTCACTCATTTAATTCATTAAAAGATACAAGAGCTCAACTAGTTTTATCTACTATTTCTTTCTCTCACAAAAAGACAAGAATACCGACTGCGGACAAATCTTTTGTATGATTTTGTAATTCATGTATATCATACTCTCAGTCGATGAAACATGCATCCAAAATATCACTAAGTTTTTGGACAGATTCTTCAAATGATAATGTATTCAGATTTTCCAAGAGACTTTTCGTATTATCTTCAGTCATAAATGCTGGGAGATCAGAATACTCATCCTTACTGACAGGGATTTCTGCATTGGCTACAGGCTGAGTTGTTATTCGACGCAAGAGCTCTTGTTTCCATTCCTGTGGACGGAGATTAAAAAGGAAGTCTTTGTTATATTTCGCTCCTGTCGGTGAGTATTTTATCATTCATTTATAATATTGTACATCTGGGATATCCTGTTTGTCCAACATTTTTATCAGTCTCATTGTCAATCTTCATTTCCATTCTCTTGTTTTCACGACTTCAGTGTCCCCTATGAGAGCCTTTGCTACTCCCCAATAACCATTGGTGTGGAAAGATTTGAAAAGTTCCTCGACTATATACTGGAGTCAAGAATCGTCATAGGGAGCTGTTTTATTTTTTATATCTTCAAAAACCTTTCATATCGCGCGAGGAGAATAGAGTCAAATCATAAATTTTATTGCTAGGTGGTTGTTCTGATCTGTGTGGATATAGGGGAATCAGGTGCGTTGATGGGGTATGGGAAAAGAGTCATCAAATCAGCGTCTTTCTTGCTTTAATGCTTTTTGGGACATGCCAATTTTATCTTTCGATGCGATAGTCATTATCACCGGAGTTGTAGATAGGCTGTGATAATTTTCTATCAAATATTTTATATCATCTTCCCAAATTGAATATTTCTCTCATCAAAGGATGAACATATCCAAAAAGTTTTCAATAGTGCCTCTCGGATATGTACAACAAGTTTTGAAAAAATCCACTGCTCCATATTTATCAAAAAGCAAAGGAACCCTATCATCTCCACAATGATGCTGATACTGAATTTCATAGACCAGGAGTGCTGATTTCGCATAAGGGAATTTGACATTAAGATGCCTTGTTATCGTATCTTTGAAAGGGAAATATTTTTCATAGGAGGGATCATTATTCATGACTCATAAAATTACTTGTTCAAACTCGTTTCATAGATTTTTTCTCGACATATCTTCATTAAGTCAAATGTTATCAACGACCAATCATCTATAATTGGTGATAAGATCTTTTGTATTTTGTGCTACAGAAAAAGTACTCACCTGAGGTTTTGGTGAAGTGGCGAATAGATCCAACTGTTCAACTTCTTTATTCTTCTTCTTGAT
>CAYUVZ010000155.1:0-1557 GCA_964448265.1 uncultured Candidatus Peribacteria bacterium
GAGTATATATATAACTTTCCTGCTAAAATGCAAGACTTTTTTGCATTTTTTTAATTGCCCGGAGCCGGAATCGAACCGGCAAGGTATTGCTACCGCAGGATTTTAAGTCCTGAGTGTCTACCAATTTCACCATCCGGGCGGTTTAAGTCAGCATATCATACTTCATATACCGACCAATGGAAATAATAAATAATCAGATTATTTTACTACTTCTTCGTAGAACTTGTCAAACACTTCAGGGAAAGCTAAGGCCATGTTTGATATCATTTTCCTATCAAGCTGGATAGACTTGTTTTCCAATTGTGCCATGAAAGTGCTATATTTTCATCCCTTTTCTCTGACAAGAGCGGAAATTCTTTCGATTCGCAACTTTCTGAAATCTCTCTTTTTTTCTTTTCTATTTTTGTAAGCGTGTTGTCATTGTTTGACTAGCGCCAATCTGACTTGCTTGTATACTTTGCTTCTTCAAAGTCTAAATCCTTTTGCAAGTTTGATAAATTTCTTGTGTCTTCTTTGTCTCTGAAGACCGTTTTTCACTCTAACCATTGGTTAATTATAAGGAAGTAAAGTTTTGATTTGTTTAGAAAAAGTTGCAGATAATACCTTTCAGCATCCATCAGCTTTGTTACTTTTTCATTTGTTGGTAAGTAGGTGATTGTTGCACGCTTTTTTGAATAAGACTTTCCCTTTGTGAGTTATCTTAAATCTTTTTTGTGCCCCTTTGTGAGTTTTGAGTCCTTTGCCCATAATTAATTAATTTTACTGAATAAAATGATGCTGTACCCATGTATTTCTTTTTTGGGGATGTCGAATTGTGGTTTTCCCAGATCAACAAGGTCGTTTTTTATTTTTACAAGTTTTTCAACTGCTTTGTTGGCATAGATTTTCTCTCTTCATTTGAGTTTGATGGAGAATTTCACATTGTCCCTATCTTGCAAAAACTCTTTGGCTTTTTTTAATTTGAGTGCAAGATCATTGTCTCCGATTGCATAGTTTAGTTTTATTTCTTTTAGTTCTCTAATCTTTTGTGTCTTTTTCTTTTCTTTTTCATCTTTGGATTTTTGATACATATATTTGCCGTAATCTGTCATTTTGACTGTGGATACCATAGTTTCGTGATCGTACTTGATTTGGACCAGATCCAATCCTTTTTCTTCTGCAATTTCTAAAGCTCTCTTTCTCAAAAATGTTCATAGATTTTGTCCTGTTTCGTCGATAATGATAATACTCGGAGCCTTGATTTGCTCATTTAAATATACCATAGGTGCTCTGTTTGCGAATGCGGGATTGTGAGATATTGGTTTTTGATCCATAGATAATGAGAAGATAAAATTACTCACTTAATGATTTATATTATTTATTTTTCACTCCCGGCGGGATTCGAACCCGCGATCTTCACCGTGAGAGGGTGATGTCCTAGACCAGCTAGACTACGAGAGCGTATCCAACAATTTTTGCATTATAAATTTTCTTTTTCCCTAATTTCTAAATTTTAGTTATCTACCCCCGCCAAGAATCGAACTTGGATCCACAGCTTAGAAGGCTGTTGTTCTATCC
>CAYUVZ010000156.1:0-1522 GCA_964448265.1 uncultured Candidatus Peribacteria bacterium
TTGTCCAAAAGAAGTTTATCTCCTCTGCGGATTTCTACCCTCTGTGAAGCAAAGACTAATTCACCCATTTCTGCCAAATCATCCTCTGCGTCAGCTTCGACTTCTGCTTCTACAGCGACTAGCACCTCATCATCGATGACTTTTTTGCCCATCCTCATCTCTTTGATCTTGTTTTGGATGTCTTTCTCTATATTTTTTCTCGTCTTCTCATCACTATCCAACGCTACAATGAATTTTTCTTTGCCTTGGAATTTTTGTTTACCGAAGGTGAAGAATGCTCATGCTTTGTCCACAAGTTTGAGAATAGTAGCTGCTTCTACGATGTCAGACGTCTTGTCATATCCGATACCTCGCTTGACAGGAAGTTCTGCTGTCTTGAATGGTGCAGAAATCTTGTTTTTGGCGATCTTGATCTTGGCTAGATATCAGATCTGTTCTTTGTCCAAAAGAAGTTTATCTCCTCTGCGGATTTCTACCCTCTGTGAAGCAAAGAATTTGAGGGCGTTTCCTCCTGGAGTGGTCTCTGGATTGCCAAACATCACGCCGATTTTCATACGAATCTGATTGATAAATACGCAGGTGGTACCACTTTTGGCTAGAACTGAAGAAAGTTTCCTCAATCCCTGTGACATCATCCTTGCCTGTAATCACATATAGGAATCTCCCATATCCCCTTCTACTTCTGCTTTGGGAACTAACGCAGCTACTGAATCGATCACGATCAATCTGACCGCACCTGTCCTGGCTAATTCTTCTGCGATTTGCAATGCCTGCTCGCCATAATCTGGCTGAGACAAAAGTAAATTGTCTGTGTCTACGCCTAATTTCTTGGCATACTGAGGATCAAGCGCATGCTCTGCATCAATAAACGCGGCTGTCTCGCCTCTCTTTTGGATCTCTGCGATAGCGTGTAATGCGATGGTCGTTTTCCCTGAAGATTCAGGTCCGTAGATCTCTACCACCCTGCCTTCTGGATATCCACCTCATAAAATCAGATCCAATACATAGGATCCACTGTGAAAGGTGTTGACCTGGCCGACATTGGCGTTGTCTCCCATCCTCATGATGGCACCTTTACCAAACTGCTTTTCAATACTCTTGAAAGCTTCCTGCAATTCCTGTTTTTTCGTACTCATTGTATTTTGAAAAAAGTATAAAACTGAATAATGCTTCGCTGTAATGTATCCTGACAATAGTAATCTCGATTTCTTCACTTGGATTACGATATCAATCGTACAATGACAAGCAAATCGTTTTTCGAAATCATTTTCATCAACAATCAGATTTTAATCAATCTTTTTGAAAAATCAAGAGATTTTTTAGCTGTTCACACCTAGCATCTCTAAATGTGTCAAAAACGGGGTTGATTTTGTCAAAGTTTTCTTGACAAAGCTATTCGAATGATTATAATGAAAATGAATTTAAGATTTTGCATGTTTACAAGTTAATGAGATCTAATGTTGAAAAAATGTATGATGGCGACAAAAGTATTTACTGATGAGGATGGACATAAATATAGAAC